>JAADEO010000085.1 GCA_013153415.1 Deltaproteobacteria bacterium | reverse complement strand
GGGCCAGAATCTCCTCAAGTGCAACTAGGTCGGCCCGGGTGTTGATCCCGAGAATTTCCTGCTCATCGTCGACATCCCAAAACGAGGTAACCACCCCTTCCCGGCGGGCAAAGGCCACAATGTCGGTCAGGTAATATTCACCCTGGGCGTTATTGCAACCCGTTGCAGCCAGGGCCCGGCGCAAAAGGCCGAGCTCCACCAGGTAGGTGCCGCTGTTGATCCGCTTGACTTCAAGCTCTTCGGCCGTAGCATCCCGGGCTTCGACAATCGCCGTCGGCCGACCCTCATCATCGACCAGGACCCGGCCGTAGCTGCCGCCCTCGTTCAGCACCGCGGTCAGCACGCTCAATCCGGCCCGGTTCTGCTGATGGCGATGATAAAAACTCTTCAAGGTATCGGGCCGCAGCAGGGGAACATCTCCACAGATGATCAAAACATCGCCCCGCTCATCGGGCAACGCCTCAAGGGCGGCGGCAACCGCATCGGCGGTACCACGAGGCACCTGCTGACGCGGCCAATCGATGCCCGGAAACCCGGCCAGGGCCGCAGCCACCCGGTCACCATCCGCATCGCCACTGACCACCACCAGCTTTTTCGCCACGCCGATCTCGTCCAGCAGACGCAGAGGATAGGAAAGCAGCGGTTCATCCAGCAGACCATGCAGGACTTTGGGAGTTTCCGATAACATCCGGGTTCCTCTCCCCGCCGCCAGAACTATCGCCGTCAAATGCTCCATGGATTACTGCCTCCTGCCCCCTCCCGGCATCAATTGGCCGGGGCCCAAAACGCAAAAACGGGAGCCATACAACTCCCGTTTTTGATCATTAACTTCAGAACTCCTAGCCTTTGTAGTTCGGTGTCCGGGTCCTGACCACATGCAGGCGGTTCATGGCCCGATCAAGCGCGGCCAGAGCATCATAAAAATCGTGATCCTCTTGACTCAATTCAGCCAAACGCCCTTCGGCCCGCCGCCGGGCGGCTTCCGCCCGGTCGACATCGATCTCCTCGGGCAGCTCGGCCGCATCCAGCAACACCGTTACCCGGTGATATTCGACCTCGGCATAGCCATGAGCCACAGCCACGTATCTCAGCTGATTGCCCTGCCGGTAAATCAATTCTCCAACTGTGATGGTACTCAGGAACGGAGTATGCCCGGGAAGTACCCCGAACTGCCCCTCTTCACCGGGTGCGATAACCTCATCGACCTCAACATCCAGGACCTGGCGATAAGGGGTAGCTATCTCGAGGCGAATTTTATCACTATCCATAATCTCTGTGTCTCTCCAGTTAAGTCAGATTTCACAACCTGACGTCCGGCTGTTAGGCGCCAAGCTTTTTGGCTTTCTCGACCACCTCTTCGATGCCACCGACCATATAGAAGGCCTGTTCGGGCAGGTCGTCGTACTTACCGGAAAGCAACTCTTCGAAACCGCGGATCGTGTCTTCGAGTTTGACGTAGACCCCGGGGGTACCGGTGAACTCTTCCGCAACGTGGAAAGGCTGGGAGAGGAAACGCTGGATCTTGCGGGCCCGACTGACCAGCAACTTGTCATCTTCGGAGAGTTCGTCCATTCCGAGAATGGCGATGATATCCTGGAGATCTTTGTAGCGCTGCAGAACCAGCTGGATCTCACGGGCGACTTTGTAGTGCTTCTCACCGAGAACCCGGGGATCGAGAATCCGGGAGGTCGAATCGAGGGGGTCGACTGCGGGATAGATACCGAGCTCGGCGATCTGCCGGGAGAGAACCGTGGTCGCATCCAGATGGGCGAACGAGGTCGCCGGGGCCGGGTCGGTCAAGTCATCGGCAGGCACGTAAATCGCCTGGACCGAGGTGATCGAACCCTTCTTGGTAGTGGTGATCCGCTCCTGCAGTTCACCCATTTCCGTCGCCAGGTTGGGCTGGTAGCCGACCGCGGAAGGCATCCGACCGAGCAGAGCGGAAACCTCGGAACCGGCCTGGGTGAAACGGAAGATGTTATCGATAAAGAGAAGCACGTCCTGGCCCTCTTCATCACGGAAGTATTCCGCCACGGTCAACGCCGCGAGGCCGACCCGGAGACGGGCTCCCGGAGGCTCGTTCATCTGGCCGTAGACCAGGGCGGCTTTTTCGAGAACGCCGGAGTCCTTCATCTCATGCCAGAGGTCGTTTCCTTCGCGGGTCCGTTCACCGACCCCGCCGAAAACCGAAAATCCACCGTGCTGAGTAGCGATGTTGTTGATCAGCTCCATGATAACGACGGTCTTGCCGACGCCGGCGCCGCCGAAGAGGCCGATCTTGCCGCCCTTGACGTAGGGAGCCAGCAGGTCGACGACCTTGATCCCGGTCTCCAGGGCTTCAAGCTCGGTGCTCTGATCTTCATAGGAAGGAGCGGGGCGATGAATCGGGTAGCGCTTCTTCTCGCCGATCGGACCCATTTCGTCAACCGGGTCGCCGATGACGTTGATGATCCGGCCGAGAACTTCATGGCCCACCGGCATCGTCATCATCTCGCCCATGTCCCAGACTTCCATGCCCCGGACCAGGCCATCGGTGGAATCCATCGAGACCGCGCGAACGGTATTTTCACCGAGATGCGAAGCGACCTCGCAGACCAGGTTCCATTCTTGGTCGTTAAGCGACTTGTTGGTAATCCGCAGAGCATTGTAAATCGGGGGCAATTTCCCTTTCTCGAACTCTACGTCGACAACGGGGCCGATTACCTGGGTTATTCTGCCAATATTCTTATCGCTCATTCCCTGTACCTCTTAATCAGTTTGAAATACTTAAAATATTGAATTCAAAACTATTTTTCATCAATTCAAGGCTTCGGCTCCACTGACGATCTCCATCAGCTCGGTCGTAATCGCCGCCTGGCGGGCCCGGTTGTAGAGCAGGGTCAGCTTGGCGGTCATCTCGATCGCATTGTTGGTGGCCGAGTCCATAGCCGTCATCCGGGAACCGTGCTCGCTGGCCACCGATTCGAGCAACATCCGAAAGACCTGAGTGTAGACGTAACGGGGCAGGATATCGGCCAGGAGAGCGTCTTCGGAGG
The DNA here is from genome assembly GCA_013153415.1 of Deltaproteobacteria bacterium. Classification (GTDB taxonomy): domain Bacteria; phylum Desulfobacterota; class Anaeroferrophillalia; order Anaeroferrophillales; family Tharpellaceae; genus JAADEO01. The sequence continues at coordinate 15,830 of JAADEO010000085.1, read as the reverse complement.
GTTCGTAGATGTATTCGACCGGGATCTCGTCCTCGGCCAGAGGCTTGGGTTCCAGCGGCAGCAGGCGCTTGACGATGACTTCCTGGGTCATGGCCGACTTGAACTCGGTATAGGCGACGTAGACGGCATCGATCTCTTTTTCGACATAACGGTCGATGAGGTCGCGCGAGATCTTCTCAGCCCACTGGAAATCGACCATCCCGGGATTGAGTTCCTCAGTCTGGAATTCCCAGTCGCGGCGCCGGTAGTAATCCCTGGCCTTGCGGCCGACCACGCTCAAAACGACCTCGCATTCTCCGCCGCTCTTCTCCTGGAGAAAACTGTCGGCCATCTTCATGACATTGGTATTGAAGCCGCCGCAGAGGCCACGATCGGAAGCGATCACCACCAGTTCGATCTTCTTCTCGTCCCGGCGCTGCAGAAGAGGATGCTTCTCCGGTTTGACCCGGACCGCGAGACTGGCCAGAACCTCGCTCATCTTGGCGGCGTAAGGCCGGGCCTGGACGACGTTATCCTGGGCCTTTTTCAGTTTAGCGGCGGCCACCATCTGCATAGCCTTGGTGATCTGCTGCGTACTCTTGACGCTGCTGATGCGCTTTCTGATATCTTTTAGATTTGCCATCTACCTATAATCCTGCCAAGCCGTTTGCGTTAAAAAAGGCGTAAGTCCCGATTCAAGAAAGATCCCGACTAGGCTTTGAAAACCTCTTTGAAAGCCTTGAGAGCGGCATCGACCTTGGCTTTCAGATCGTCATCGAGATTCTTCTTCTCCTTGATCTCTTCCATAACCGAACTGTAGTTGGCAGCCATGAAATCGTAGAGTTCGGACTCGTAACGCAACAGTACCGAAACCTCATACTCGTCGACGTAGCCGTTGATCGCGGCATAAATGATGATAACCTGTTTCTCCATCGGCAGCGGCGAATACTGGTCCTGCTTGAGGAGCTCGACCAGCCGTTCACCCCGGGCCAGCATCGCTTGGGTAGCCTTATCGAGATCGCTGCCGAACTGGGCGAAGGCGGCCATTTCACGATATTGGGCGAGATCGAGACGCAGAGATCCGGCGACCTGCTTCATCGCCTTGACCTGAGCCGAACCCCCAACCCGGGAAACCGAAAGACCGACGTTGATGGCCGGACGGATACCGGAGTAGAAGAGATCGGACTCGAGAAAGATCTGACCATCGGTAATCGAGATAACGTTAGTCGGAATGTAGGCCGAAACGTCACCGGCCTGGGTTTCGATGATCGGCAGGGCGGTCAGGGAACCGGCGCCGCGCTCGTCACTCATCTTGGCAGCCCGCTCGAGGAGCCGGGAGTGGACATAGAAAACGTCGCCGGGATAAGCTTCACGCCCCGGAGGACGACGGAGCAGCAGAGAAAGCTGACGGTAAGCGACCGCCTGCTTGGAAAGATCATCGTAGATGATCAGGGCGTGTTTGCCGTTGTCACGGAAGTACTCGCCCATGGTAACTCCGGCATAGGGAGAGATGAACTGCAGCGGAGCCGGCTCACTGGCGGTTGCGGCAACGACCGTGGTGTACTCCATGGCGCCGTACTCTTCGAGCTTGGCCACCACCTGAGCGACCGTGGAACGCTTCTGACCGATGGCGACATAAATGCAGTAAACATCGGTATCACGCTGATTGATAATGGTATCGATAGCAACTGCGGTCTTACCGGTCTGGCGGTCACCGATAATCAGTTCACGCTGGCCGCGACCGATCGGCACCATCGAATCGATCGCCTTGAGGCCGGTCTGCAGGGGTTCATGGACCGACTGACGGTCGACGATCCCCGGAGCCTTGATCTCGACCCGGCGGAAGTTGTCGGACTCAATCGGTCCCTTGCCGTCGATCGGCTGACCCAGAGCATTGACGACGCGCCCCAGCAGAGCCTCGCCGACCGGAACCTCGACGATACGGCCGGTACGCTTGACTTCATCCCCTTCGCTGATCTCGGTGTCTTCACCAAAAATCGCGGCTCCGACGTTGTCCTCTTCCAGGTTGAGCACCATCCCGTAAATGTCATGCGGGAACAGAAGCAGTTCACCGGCCATGGCATTCTCAAGGCCATAGATACGGGCGATACCGTCACCCACCGTGAGAATGGTTCCGGTTTCACTGACCTCGACCTTCTTCTCGTAGTTCTCGATCTGTTCTTTGATAATCTGGCTTATCTCTTCAGCGCGTAATTCCATGGCCTCTTACAACTCCCTAAAAAACAGTTATTTTGAGATGGTAACCGTTCTAAAAACTCTATATCTTCAATTTTTCAGCTATGTAAACCGGTTGCGCGAACCGTGTCGCTCCTCTGCCGATCAACCCCGCAGGCACTCACCGATCAGTTGCAACTGGGTTTTGATACTGCCGTCATAGACCATGCCCCCGTAGCGAGCAACGATTCCGCCGATCAGGGATTCATCAACCTCAACATCGAGCTCGACCTTTTTACCGGTCAGACGGGAAAACTCTTTCTGCAATTCGGCCAGGGTGGTCTCATCGAGTTCGGCCGCCGAGGTCAGAGCAACCTTGGCCCGGCCTTCCGCCTCATCCACGAGACGGGCGAAATTCTCACTGACCAGAGCGGCGTAGGCGATCTTGTTCTTCTCCAGGAGGATAAAGAGCAAATTACCGAGCTCCTTGCTGACTTCGAGCTTTTCGATCAAGGTCTTCAATACGGCCTTGCGTTCGGCCACCTCGAAAACCGGGTTGCAGAGCACCCGGTTCAACTCATCGTTGCGTCCCAGGAAGGCGACAAAGTCGTTGAGTTCGGACTGCGCTTCCAGCAACCGCCCCTGTTCCCGGACCAGAGCGAAATAGGCCCGGGCATACCTCTTGGCAATAATATCGCGGATCACGTTTAAGCCCTCACTACTTTTTCAAGATAGTTTTCGACCATGCGTTTACGGTCATCATCACTGACATTCTCACGGACCAGTTTTTCAGCCACTTCGAGGGCCAGTTGGGCGGCTTCTTCACGCAGCTGCCGTTTGGCGCTGGCCACCTCCTGGTCGGCCATCTGACGGGCCTGCTGCTGGAGTTTGGCGACCAGCTCCTCGGTCTCCTGCCGCATCCGGGTCTTTTCCCGCTCGGCTTCGAGCTGGGCCTTCTCTTCAATCTGGCGAAGCTCATCATCGAGCCCGGCCAGTTTATCCTGATACTCCTTGTAGATCTTTTCGGCGGCAGCCTTGGCTTCCCGGGCTTCTTCGATCCCTTTCTGGATACTTTCCCGCCGCCCGGCAAAATACTCCTTGACCGGCTTGCCGGCAAACTTGATCAGGATCCAGAGCAGAACCACCAGGTTCAACACCCGCCAGAGAAAATCCTTGAGCAACGGCATCGGGTCTTCGGCCAGCAACGTGTAGAGACTCTTATGATGCTCCCCGCCACCTTCCGCGGCCCCGGCCACCGCAACAGTCAAGCCCAGTACCAGGGCGACCAGCATAATTTTCCCGGCTCTTTTGCCAATCAGTTTATTCATTCCGATCCGACCCTCTAAAGTATCCTTACATTTCCGGCGGTTCCAAGCTATCCTTATATGAAGCCGATCCTTGTGAACCACCCAGAAATAAATTAACCGCAAAAAAAATCCCGGCTCCGTGCAAACACGAAACCAGGATTAAATTTCTCTCTCCAGAATCTTGACCGCAATATCACGGGCTAGCACGTTGATACTGCCCCGCAGCTCTTTTCGAACCACTTCGGAATCGCGCTTGATCCGCTCTTTGGTCGCCTCCACCTGAGCCATCGCCTCCTCCCGGGCCTTATCCATGAACTCCTTGGCCTCCTTGGCCGCACTTTCACGAATAGCCGCGGTCCGGGCAAAAATCCTCTCTTTGGCAGCAGAGATCTTGCTCTCATAATTCTGACGGTTCTCGGCGGCTTTTTCCTGCAGTTCCTCGGCTCCGGCCATGGTCCCTTCGATCTTGGCCTGGCGGGCATCGATAACCCGCAATACCGGTTTGAACAGGAAAAAATGCAAAAAGATCATCAGAGCTATATAGATGCCCCACTGGATGAGCATCGTCATATTGAGATCAATCACGCTTAACTCTCCTCAACCGACCCCGGGACAGATCCGTCCTCCGGGCCCGGAGTCACCAGGCGGTCATCCGCCCCGACTACCGATAAACTAGCTATTTTTTCTGAAAATACCAAAACCACAGAACTCAAGGTTGCCGCCCCGGCCGGAAGCCGGGAACGCCACGAAACGGCGCCTTGTTAACACACTGAATATTTCAAAGTCAAGCGAATAATACCCACTTAAGGCCGGAGTTTTTTGAATACCGTACAACCCCGGATTTACCTCTCCGGCAACTCACTCCCGAGCGATCCCGAATCGACATTCCGTCTTAAATTTACTCTTGACATCAGGCGAAAAACCGAGTATAAAGAGCGCCCTTCTCGCGAATGACTGCGAGGGGTTTGTTGCGGGGTAGAGCAGTCAGGTAGCTCGTCGGGCTCATAACCCGGAGGTCGTAGGTTCAAATCCTGCCCCCGCTACCAAAAAAACAGGGCCCTACGGAAAATTTTCCGTAGGGCTTTTCTATGCTCTTCTCCCATTCATTTTCCGCACCGCCCAAGCCCCCGGATCCTCCCGCACTAGACATCCATATCGGACATGGACCAGAGCGACCGATCAGCTTTCCAGGCATTCGAACTATATCAATTTCGGGTTGACATGTTTCCGCCCTAAAGACTATAGTTCCGGACCTTGTTTTCTCTCCGGTCGCCGCATCTGACCGGAACCAGCGTTTTCCACCAAACCAACTTTTTGAGACTGCCCGAAAACACCAGCCATGAGTATCCTTAAAATAGAAACATATCCGGCCCCCGTGCTCAAGCAGAAGGCCGCCACCATCGAGAACATCGACGACCGTCTGCGCCAGCTGGCCGAGGATATGCTGGAAACCATGTATAAAGCCCCGGGGGTCGGCCTGGCCGCCCCCCAGGTCGGAGAATCACTGCGTCTGATCGTCGCGGATCCGGGTGAAATCGAGAAACCGGAACCGATTGTGCTGATCAATCCGCAGATCATCGCCGGTGAAGGCAAAACCGCGATGAAAGAGGGATGCCTCAGCGTTCCCGGGTTTACGGCCGAAGTCGAACGTTACCAGAGCATCGTCATCCGGGCCTGGACCCCGGATGAGAAGGAGATCGAACTCGAGGTACACGATTTTCCCGCCATCGTTTTCCAGCATGAGCTGGATCATCTCGATGGCATTCTGTTCATCGACCGTATCAGCCGGCTGAAACGCAACATTTACGAGCGCAAGCTGAAAAAAGGAACCCTGGAACAGGATTGACGGCTTCCCAGGGAGCCGCCCCGGCTTGGTTTCCGAAAAATATTCGGGCCTCACATCCGGGATTGCACACTTCACCATCCCGCTTTTCTCGAAAACCCGAGCTGGTACGAAACCATCAGGATTGAATAGATAACGGTTTGAACATGAAAATACTTTTTCTCGGGGCCGGTGAATTCGCAATTCCGACCCTGGAATTGCTGGCCGGGGAGAAAATGGTCTCCGATCTACTGGTCATCACCCAACCCGACCGCGGCAAGGGCCGGGGACGCAAACCGGCGCCCACCCCGGTCAAGGAAACGGCCCGGCGGCTGGAACTCGAAGTTCTGACTCCCAAGGATGTCAACAGTCCGGAAAGTCTGGCGGCGATCGATAAATTCGCCCCCGACTACCTGGTCCTGGTCGATTTCGGAGCCCGCCTGACCCCGGAAACCATCTCCCGGCCAAAGCGGGCAGCAATCAATCTTCATCCCTCCCTGCTGCCCGCCTACCGGGGACCGGCCCCGCTCGCCTGGGTCCTGCTCAAGGGCGAGCCGGTCACCGGAGTCACCACCCAGCTGATCGGGGAAAAGATCGACTGCGGCCATATCCTGCTCCAGGAACCGACTTTCATCCGCGACCATGAGACCCTGCCGGAACTCTCCTACCGTTTGAGTCATATCGGTGCGCCGCTGGTCATCAGGACCATCCGGGAGTGGGAAGAAGGCAGCATTGAACCCCGTCCCCAGGATGAGCGCCTGGCTTCAAAAGCCCCCAAACTGAAAAAAGAGGACGGCCTGATAGACTGGAACGAACCCGCGGAAAAGATTTTCAACCGCATCCGGGGTCTCAACCCCTGGCCGGGAACCTACACCTTCCACCACGGCAAAAGAGTAAAAGTCCTGGAGGCCGAACCGTTGGCGGCTGAGGCCTTTCCCCAACCCCCGGGAAGCATTACGACTGACGGCGACCGGCTCATCGTATTCTGCGGCAATAACAGCCGCTTGGAAATCAAAAAACTGCAACCGGCCGGCAAACCGGTGCGCACCGCGGCGCAGTTCATTCATGGCCTGAAAAAGCGTGAACGCGACTGTTTCAGCACCTCCTGAACGAGACGGCAGCCAGCCATGGAAAAGAGAGATCCAGCAACCGGTGCGACCCGGCTCAAAACCTCGAAGAAAAGGATTTTCATCGGCCTGCTGGGGCTGACTTTCGCCCTGATCATGGGATTCATCCTGATCGGGGGCTGGGTGGCCACTATCGGCCTGGAAAACCTCTATCCCGGCCTGACTCTGATCGCCCAGGCGATTGCCGCCATCGCCTTCCTGTTCCTGAGCGGCATCATCTTCACCCTGGTATTCGCCGTCATCTTCGAAAAAGAGCTGCCTTTTTCACAGCGGGTCCGGGGGCTCGGCATCAAGCTCTTCCTGCCCCTGATGGAGATCATCGGCCCCCGGCTTCTGAAGATCTCCAAGGAGAGCATCCGCAACTCCTTCATCGAGATCAACAACCGCCTGCTGCTCTCCAGCCACCGGCATAAGATCGCCCCGGACCACCTGCTCCTGCTGCTGCCTCATTGTCTCCAGCAGGCCGACTGCCAGCGCCGTGTCACCACCAGTATCGACAACTGCCTGGAATGCGGCAAATGCAATATCGATCCTCTGAAAAAACTGGCCCGGGCCTACGGGGTCCGGATCGCGGTCGCCACCGGCGGCACCCTGGCCCGGAAAATCGTCCGCGACCACCGGCCTCAGATCATCGTCGCCGTGGCCTGCGAGCGCGACCTGACCAGCGGCATCCACGACACCTTTCCGCTGCCGGTCTACGGCATCCTCAACCAACGCCCCGAGGGCCCCTGCTGGAACACCCGGGTCGAGGTTGAAGAGGTCGAAAACGCCCTGCGGACCTTCCTCCGGACAACTGGAAACCTTAAAGAATCCCCTTCCTCCCGGCAATGACCATTTCACCCTTTACCGCCGCCCTCTCCCGGCTGGCGGAAAATCTCGACCATAACGGCAGCATCCACCTCAGGGGTCTGCAAGGCTCGGGTCCGGCCCTATTTTTAAGCCGTCTGGCGGGACTGGAGGTACCCGGTCTCATCGTTATCTGCGATGACTTGCAGAGATGCCATGATTTAAGCCGCGATGTCTCAACCTACCTGCAGCTGATCAACGCCCCCGAACCGGCGCCAGAAATCCTGATCATGCCCCCCCTGCCGCGTCTCGCTTATCGCCAGACCTTGCGCAGCGGCAAGATAGAAAGAGAGCGCATCGCGGTCTTCAACCGTATCCGCAAGATCGGAAAGTTCATCTGTTTCACCACCATCTCGGCCTTCGCCGACCGGCTGCCGGAACCCCAAACCCTGTACCGGAATTTCACCCGTATCGCCTGGGGCGAGGAGATCGACCGGCAGGCCCTTTTCAGCCGGCTCGAAGCTACCGGCTACGTCCGGGTCCCGGTGGTCGACGAACCCGGAGACTACAGCGTCCGTGGCGGAGTTGTCGACATCTTCTCTCCCCTGCACGAAGATCCGGTACGACTGGATTTTTTCGGCGACGAAATCGAGTCCCTGCGCCCTTTCGACCATCTCACCCAACTCAGCCGCAAAACCGAACTCGAATATCTGGATCTGGGACCGGCCCGGGAAGTTCTGCCCCCGGCCGATCTTAACGAAGCCCGAAAACGGGTTCGGGAACGTTACATTGAACTCAACAACTCCAATATCGACCTGCAGGCCGCCCTGGCCCGCCTGGAACAGAGTCCCAACCAGCCCGGTTTCGAATTCTGGCTGCCGGCTTTCAGCGATCAGCGACATACGCTTCAAGACTATTTCCCCCCTGGCAGCCTGACTCTCTTCATCAATCCGGAACTGCTGCACGAACAACTCGAAGACCTCCACCAGCAGCTCGAAGAGGGTTACCGGCGCAGTTGCCGGGAAAACCGCTTCGTCTTCCCCCCCGCAGCCTACTTGGCGGATCCGGAGGAGACTTTCGCTTCCCGCTCCGCGACCCCGGTCATCCTGCTCGAGGAAAAGACCTCCGGGTTCGCCTGCGGGGAAAACAGCCTGCATATCGACTGCCAGACCCGGGACAACTCTTTTCTCAGGGACAGCATCCGGCAGAGTCTGGGCCGTGAAGGGGAAAACCCCCTTCAGGCCGCGGCCGGCCTGCTCCGGGAACATCTCGACCGGGGTTTCACAATAGTCCTGGCCGGACGCAACCGCACCACCGCCGAACATCTCAAAAGCGTCTTCCAGGACTACGGTCTGCCAATCCTCGAAACGGCAACAGCGGAAAGCGATCTTCCGGCCCTGAGATTGCACCGGTTACAACTGAGCCGGGGGGTTCTGCTGCCGGATGAAAGACTCCTCTTTCTGAGCGACAGCGACCTGTTCGGCCCCAAGCGGCGGCTTCGCAACCGCCGCAGAGAACAGGCCGAAGCCTTTTTCGATGATTTCGCCGAGATCCGGCCGGGAGACCTGATCACCCACATCGCCCACGGCATCGGCCGCTACCAGGGTCTGAAAACCATGGAAATCGAAGGTATTGTCAACGAGTACCTGATTCTCGAGTACCAGGGCAACGATCTCCTCTACGTCCCGGTCGATTCTTTTGACCAGCTCCACAAGTACCATGGCGGCGGCGAAGGGGAAACCGCTTTAAGCCGGCTCGGCGGAGCCCAATGGGCCGCGGCCAAGGAGAAGACCCGGCAGGCCATCGACGACCTGCTGATCGAACTGCTCGACCTCTACGCCGAACGCGAAGTGGTCGAGGGCCGAAGCTGCCAGCCTCCGGACCACCTCTTCCACGAATTTGCCGCCGCCTTCCCCTACGAGGAGACCCCGGACCAGCAGAGAGCCATCGACGAAGTCATCAAGGATCTCTGCGCGCCGCGACCGATGGACCGGCTGGTCAGCGGCGATGTCGGCTTCGGTAAAACCGAGGTCGCCCTGCGGGCGATTTTCCTGACCGTGCTTTCCGGCCGCCAGGCTGCAGTCCTGGTTCCGACCACGGTCCTGGCCCAGCAGCATTTCGAAACCTTTCGGGAGCGTTTGGCAGGCTATCCGGTCAAGATCGCAGTACTCAGCCGTTTCCGGACTCCGGCCGAGCAGAAGGAGACCATCGCCGGACTTAAGAATGGCAGTATCGACGTGGTGGTCGGCACCCACCGTCTGCTGCAGAAAGATATATCATTCAAGGATCTGGGGTTGCTGGTTCTCGACGAAGAGCACAAATTCGGAGTCCGCCACAAGGAGAAACTCAAGAACCTGCGCCGCCGGCTCGATGTCCTTTCGATGAGCGCCACCCCGATCCCCCGGACCCTGCAGTTCTCCCTTTCGGGAATGCGCTCATTGAGCGCCATCACCACCGCGCCCCGCGACCGGCTGGCGATCCGCACCTTCGTCGCCGACTACGACGACCAGGTCGTCCACGACGCGGTCACCAAGGAGCTCGACCGCGGCGGCCAGGTCTTCTTCGTCCACAACAGCGTGGCGACGATCGAGGCCCGGGCCGCCCGCCTGCGTTCCCTGCTGCCGGGAATCAGGATCGGCATCGGTCACGGCCAGATGAAAGAGAGCGAGCTGGAGAAAGTGATGCTCGGTTTCGCGGCCCACGATTTCGATCTGCTGCTCTGCACGACGATCATCGAATCGGGCCTCGACATTCCCAACGCCAACACCATGATCGTCGAACACGCTCAGAATTTCGGCCTCGCCCAACTCTACCAGCTGCGCGGCCGCATCGGTCGTTCCCAGCGCCGGGCCTATGCCTACCTGCTGGTTCCGGATCTCGAGCGGTTGAACCTTGAAGCCCGTAAACGCCTCAATGCCCTGGCCGAAGCCAATACCTTGGGCGCCGGATTCAGGATCGCCATGCAGGACCTGGAGATCCGCGGGGCCGGAAACATTCTCGGCAAAAAACAGTGGGGTCAGATCTCGGCCGTCGGCTACGAGCTCTACCAGGAGATGCTCAACGAAGCCATCGAGGAGGCCCGGGGCCGCAAAACCGAAAAGATCCCCGATCCCGAGGTCAAAGTCGGACTTTCAGCTCATATCCCGGTCGCCTATCTGCCGGACCTCACCCTGCGGCTCCAATTCTATAAAAGAATCGCGGCGGCGGAGAATGAGTTCGACCTGGCGCGTCTCGAAGATGAGCTGGGCGACCGCTGCGGTCCACCACCGGAAGAGGTTCTGAACCTGCTGCGCCTGAAAAAGCTGAAACTGCTCCTGCAACACCACCGGATTCTGAGCCTGGAGCTGGGTAGCAAAAAAATCACCCTCCATTTCAACCCCGAGTCTCCTCCTGATCCCGACAAAGTCCTGCGACTGCTGGCCGAAAACCCCGGCCGCAACCGCCTGACTCCCGATTACCGGCTCACCCTGGAAAAGGAGCTGGAACCACTGGAACTGTACAGCTTCTGCGAAAAGCTGTTGCAAAAAATCTACTGAACTGCTAGATGACCCGCTTCCGGCAGAAGCTGTAGATTCGCCGCCGGCATTCCCGTCAATTTTAAAAAATCAAGGACTTCCATAATGAGAAAACCGCCTTTCATCCGACTCTTTTTACTCACTGCCGGCATCCTCCTGTTCCTGACCGCGACCCTGCCGGTTTACGCCACCGATCCCGTGGTGGCCGAGATCGACAACGAAAAGATCACTCTGAGCGAGTTTCACCAGGAGCTTGAGAAACTGCCGCCCAACCTGCGTCAGATGGCGGCCGACAAGAGAATTCAGAAAGAGTTTCTCGACCAGCTCGCCACCTCCCGACTGCTCTACAACGAAGGAATCAGCCTGGGACTGACCAAAGACCCGACCGTCAAGCAGCAGATCGAAGAAGCGACCCGGAAAATCGTCCTGGCCGCGTTGTTGCGCAAGGAGGTCGACAATCAGATCAAACCGCCGAGCGAAGAGGAACTGAAGAAATACTACCAGACCCACGCCGACGAATTCCGCCAACAGAAACAGGTTCACGCCCGCCACATCCTGGTCAAAGACAAAGCCACCGCCGACAAACTCGAGGCCCGCCTTAAAAAAGGCGAGGATTTCGCCACTTTGGCCAAGGAAAACTCATCCTGTCCCAGCGCCGCTCAAGGCGGCGACCTGGGCTTTTTCTCCCACGACCGGATGGTCAAGGAGTTCGCCGACGCCGCTTTCAAGCTCAAACCCGGTGAAATCAGCGCCCCGGTCAAAACCAAGTTCGGTTACCATATCATCAAAGTCGATGAGGTCAAGGAAGCCAGCGCCAGGCCTTTCGCCGAAGTCAAAGCCAACATCCGCAACAAGCTGATGCAGGAGAAAAAAGAACAGGTCTTCAAAGAGTATGTTGACGGCCTCAAGAAGAAGAGAAAATTCGTCCTCCATCCCGAGGTTCTGGACAACAGTAAATAAGTCGATTTGTACAAGCGGAGAAAAACCTTTCTTCTCTACCCGGCGGTGCTCCTGCTGCTGATCTTTTTGGGCGGCGCCTGCAGTTCTGGCAAACGGGAAGTAGTGGCGACCATCGACGACGAGGTCATCACCAGAGATGAGGTTCGTCAGCGTCTGCAGGCCTACCAGGATGAGCCCTCCCCTTCAGGTCGCGAGCTTCCCGACCTGAAACCTGATGAGCGTTTTGCCAGCGCTCGGGCAGCACTCGAACAACTCATCGACGAGCGTCTCTTGCTGCTGGCCGCCCGCCGCGAAGGACTGATCGACGAGGATGTGACCGCCCCGGAAAAGATCCGGACAGCGACCAATGAATACCTTGATCGTCTGGGCCGGGAGGTGCCTTACCCGAGCCTGCGGGAAGCCCGGGAGTATTACCAGAAGCATCCCGATGAGTTCAAAACCGGCGCTCGCTACCAGCTCGATCACCTGCTGTTCAGCTCAGAGCACTCGGCCTGGGAAGTCCGCAACCGGATCAACCGGAAAAAGTTAACCATGACCGAAGCGGGGAATCGGGGCGTGGGTGGTGCCCGCATCGCCAATTGCGGGAAACAACGCCTGATCACGCTCCAGGAACTGCCGCCCGGCCTGGCCAAAGTGGTGCCGCGCCTGAAACCGGGAACCATCAGCCAGGTGATCGCCACCCCCTACGGCTACCATTTAGTCCGGGTAGTGCGAAAACTGCCTGCCGGCAAAATCCCTTTCGCCGAGGTCGAAAACCGGATCAAGGATACCATCTTCTCCCGGCGTCTGCAGGCTAATTACCAGGACTGGCTCAAACAAAGCCGGAAACAACACAGCATCCAGATCTTTCCGAAACACCTGACCAATCTGTAATTACATCTATGAGTTGTTCAAATCGTATAGCACTCAAGCGGTACCCAGGACTGCGGACGCAGCTGGCGTTGCTACTGACGCTTTTCTGCCTCCTGGCCCCAGGTCGGGCAGGGGCTGAAATCGTCGACCGGGTGGTCGCCATCGCCGGCAACCGGGTGGTCACCACCTGGGCCTTGCAACAGGCCATCCGGGTCGAATATGATCCCCAGGCTTTCGCCGACCTGACCGAGGCCGAAAAAGACGAAATCATCAGGCGAAAACTCGACAGCCTGATCAACAGCCTGCTGATCGCCCAGAAGGCCGCCTCCATCGGCCTTGCGGTCAGTGACGAGGAGGTTGACGCCACCATCAAACGGGTTCTGCAACAGAATAATATGACCGAAGAGACCCTCAAGCAGACCCTGGCACAGCAGGGGTTGGATTTCAGCTCCTACCGCAACAAGATCGCCAGCGATCTCTTGAAATCCCGTTTCATCTCCAAGGAGATCAAGTCCAACATAATCATAACGGAAAAGGAGATCATGGATTACGCTGAAAAGCACAACCTTTTCAGTCAGGACGAAACCGTCACCATCGCCCAGATCTTCATTCCCAAGAACTCCCCCAACGCGGTCGGCGGCGAGAACAACAAGATCTGGAAAACCATTCGCAAACGCCTGAAAAACGAGGAAAACTTCTTCGCCCTGGCGAGCGAGTTCTCGGAAGGTCCGGCGGCGCCGAAGGGCGGCCGTCTGGGAACCTTCAAGAAAGGCAGCCTTTTGCAAGAGATTGAAAAGGTGGCTTTCAAACTCCCTCTGGGACAGGCCAGTAAAGTGATCAAGACCAATCTCGGCTATCACATGATAGTGGTCACCAACCGGACCGGCGCCAATGAGAAAGCTCTGACTCCGAAAGCCGAGGATAAGATCAAAGGCATACTCTACAACGAAAAGCTCAAGGAAGCGATTGAAAAGCTGGGTCAGGACTTACGTTCCGAATACAAGGTTAAGATCATCCTCCGCAATCTTCCCCGCTATATCTGATGGACCCAAAGCCCGCCTGTCAGCGTTGCCGCCACTACTACATCACCTATGATCCCTCCAGGCCCCACGGCTGCCGGGCTTATAAATTCAAAAGCCGGGAAAATCCGGCCCAAACGGTCCTTACCGCATCCGGCCTGCCCTGCCGCATGTTCGACAAAAAAAATCCGGCCCCGGGACACTCCCGCAGACCGGATTGAAATCCTGCCATAAAACCATCCAAGCAGTATTCCGCCGTTTCCTATCCCTTCGTCACCAGGATATCTCCGAGCATCAGGTATTCAAGTTCACACCCGTAAAACATGTCGAGGGCATCGGTCGGCGAGCAGATCATCGGTTCCCCCCGGCGGTTGAGCGAAGTGTTGAGCACTACCGGCACGCCGCGCAGTTTTTCGAGTTCCTCGATCAGGGCGTAGTAACGCGGATTGGTCTCCTTTTCCACGACCTGGGCCCGGGCCGTGCCATCCTCATGGACAACCTCGGGAATCCTGCTCTTCCACTCTTCAGCCACGGTGAAGGCGAAAGTCATGTAGGGAGCGGGATGGTCGGTCTGGAGAATCTCCGCCGCGGCCTTATCGAGAATACTGGGACAGAAAGGACGCCAGCGCTCCCGATACTTGATCTGGGCGTTGATCGTATCAGCAACCCCGGGACGACTGGGATCACCCAGGATACTGCGGTTGCCGAGCGCCCGGGGACCGAACTCCATACGCCCCTGGAACCAGGCCAGGGGATGGCCAGCCGCCAGGATCTCGGCTCCGGTTTTCGCCACCCGGTCCGGATCAAGCCGCTTCCAATGAGGCCTGGCAGAATGCTTCTCACAGGCGGCAATGCACTCTTCCGGGGAATAGCTCGGTCCCAGGTAGACATGCTTCAGCTTGTTTATCTTCTCACCCCGTTCGGCCGCTACGTAGGAAGCCGCCCCGACCGCGGTACCGGCATCGCTGGCGGCCGGCTGGACGAACAGTTCCTGAACATAGGGCAGGGCCATCAGGCGCTGGTTGAGCTTGACATTGAGCGCCACGCCGCCGGCGAAACAGAGCCGCCCGGTCTCGCGCAGGACATCGCCAAGATAGGTTTCGACCAGCTTCAGCGTGGTCTCCTCGAGCATCTTCTGGATGGCGGCGGCGTAATCGACGTAAGGATCGTCGATCTCGTCGCCCTCGCGTTTGGGTCCGAGCCAGCGCACCAGATCGGGACTGAAGTAGTAGCCCCGCTTTTCGTCCTTGTAGCGCCGTAGGCCGACGACATTGACCAGGCGGGTGTTGACTCTGAGGTTGCGGCCATCGCATTCCCACAAGGGGGAGAAATCATACTTGTCGGGATCGCCGTAGGGGGCCATGCCCATGACTTTGAACTCGCCGTCGAGCATCTCGAAACCGAGATACTGGGTGATCGCCCCATAGACCCCGCCCAGCGAATCGGGATCGTAAAACTCTTTGATTTTATGGATTTTACCATCTTCGGCATAACCGAAAAAGGTGGTCGCGTACTCCCCCTTGCCGTCGATTCCCAAAACCGCGCATTTACCCTCGAAACCGCTGAAGTGATAAGCGCTCGAGGCGTGGGCCAGATGGTGTTCGACCGGGGTGAAAGGCGCACGTTCGGAATCGATACCGAGATCGCGCATCAATCCCAAAATCCCTTTACGATTGCGGCGGAAATGGCGGTTGCCGTTGAACAGGGCATCCAGGGCCCGGTCCGGGGCGTACCAGTAACGACGGGCGAAATGGAAACGGCCCGGGTTCTGAAAAAGCCCGATTTCGGCGAACGGAAAAGCCACATAATCGATCTCTGAGGGCTTGACCCCGGCGAAATCGAGACAGAAACGGGCGGCATGCAGGGGCCATCTGTTCTTGGCGTGCTTATCCCGCAGGAAACGCTCCTCCTCGGCCGCCGCCACCAGTTCTCCGTCAATCAACAGCGCCGCCGAAGGATCGTGGGTCAGAGAACCCGAAAGTCCTAGAACTATCATCCGTTTGTCCTTTCCCTCCAGAATTTTTCAATCATTTCACTAAACGCCATTTCCAGATGCGAATGCTCCCTCCAGTTGGCGAGCAGGCGCTGATGATCACGGGTCACGGCTTTTTTGAAGGCCGTACCCGGCCGTTTCCAGGAGCGCAGAGCGTCGAGATCGATAAGGTAGAGGCGACCATCGGCGCCGCAGAGGAAATTGGTCGCCTTGAAGTCGCCGTGGGTGATCCTGAGTTTGTAAAGCCTCTGCAAAAGCCCGGCAAACTGCTCCAGCCAGCCGGCCAGCTCCTCTC
>JAADEO010000051.1 GCA_013153415.1 Deltaproteobacteria bacterium | reverse complement strand
TGGTTATGGCGCTGACCATGGGGTTTGCGAAGAATCTGAAGCGTTACCATGTCAAGTCGGGAATTGTCGAATACAAGATCGAAGGCAGCGGCAATATCCTGGGTTTCAAAACCAGCGAAAAAGGTACCAGTCGGCTGGTTTTCAAGGATTGGGGCAATCTCGAGGTCCGGAAAGAGGATACGACCAGGAGCCGGGAAGGCCGGGTTCGCACCCTGAGCAAGTTCGCCGGCGGTACGATCTATGCGGTCGACTACAAGCAGCGGGTCATTCACAAGTACTCCCCGGAAATGCTTAAAAACATGGAGAACAAGGATCTTTCCAAAACCGGCATGGAGATGCTCGAAGCGATGGGCGGCAAGAAGGTCGGTAGTGGCAAAATCCTGGGCTACCCCTGCGAAATATGGCAGGCGATGGGGACCAAGATCTGGATGTACAAAGGAGTTCCTCTGAAAGTGGACAGCAATTTAATGGGAATCAAGCGGACCGAAACCGCCGTTCGGGCCGAATTCGGTGTCAGGGTGCCGGATGCCGAGTTCAAACTGCCCGATTTCCCGGTCAAGACCCTGGAAGAGGAGGTCAGGGCGGCTGAGGATGCCGCATCCGTTGCCCGGGAGTCGGAGCGGGTAAAAGAGACGGAGTCCCGCGCTTCCGGTCCGGCTCCGGAGAAGGGTTCCGACAGCCCGCTTCCCGTTCCCGCGGAGATGCGCAAGATGATCAAAGGTTTCGGAAAGCTTTTCGGGGGTGGCAAATAGGTCGGGGGCCGATCCGCCGGATGAAATGAGAAAGCGGCCGTCGGGTGATTCCCGGCGGCCGCTTTTTGTTTTTGAGGATATCGTGTTAGCCCGTTCTTTGCACTGCGAGGGGTTTACGATGTTTTTTCTCTACTTCCTAGGGCTCACACAACCTCTGCTTGTTCAGGGAAGGTTGATCCGGTCGTCGAAATAGTTCCACTCACTTCGTCCCCCGCTGAAACGGCCCCGGCGGCCCTCGGCCATGTCGTCGAAATGGAGGTAGTCACAGTGGAAACTGAAGAGGCAGGGACCGTGGAGAAGGGGCAGGTCGAGAACGAAGGTTGATTGTTCCATGTCCTCGACGTCGAAAAACGGGGTCGAAACCTTGGCCAGCACCTTTCCTTTGTTCTTTTGCTCTGTCTTTTCATCGCCGGAGGCCTTCCTGACCGTCAGGGTAACCATGAAGTTGTTGAGGTCGGTGGGGATGGTATTGCTGATAGTACCCACTACCCGTAGATGCTCTCCGATCCGGCCGACGGTATACTTGAAATCGAAGTAATAGAGGCTGTGCGCGCGCTGGGTGATGATCTTGCCGGGATCCGGCGGCGGGGCCGGTGGCCGGTGGCTGCAGGCGGCGGCAAACAACAGGCCACCGAACAGCAGGAGCAGCATGGTCGGGATCCGGGATGAGGATGGCTGACGCATGATTTACACCAGGCGCCCTAAAAGCTGCTTGCTCAGCATGACCATCTGTCTGGCGCTGCCGACCTTTTTCTTGAGGATGTTCATGTAGAGCCGGGCGCTGTCTTGGGGGGGAGTCGTGGTCGTCTCCTTGCGCTCGAGCCTGATCGCTCCGGGTTTGCAGGTCGGTACGCAGACCCCGCAACCGATGCAGCGGCTGTAATCGATGACCGCCTTCTTATCTTCGCTGATTTCAACTGCGTCCATCTGGCAGCGTTTGACGCATCTGCCGCAGCCGACGCACTCGTCCGCATCGACCCGGGCCTGGAAATTGGTGGCGAAATACTGGACCGGATTATCTAATGGCTTGGTCGAGGTCAGGATTTCGCAGCAGCAACCGCAACAGAGACAGGCCGCGAAAAGCTTCTGGGTGTTGGAGGGCTGCACGACGAGGCCGTCTTCCTCCGCTTTTTCGAGGATCTTGAAGACCTCGGCCTTGTCGATTTTACGGCCCCATCCCAGGTGGATGTAGCGGCGGGCGGCACTGCCGAAGATCAGGCAGGTCTCCCGCTCTTTTGTAACCTGGCAGGGAGCGTCCACGCTGTCATGCGCTACCCGGCAGACGCACTTGGCGACTGCGATATCGCTGTCGAAATCGTCGATCAGGGTGCGGATGTGGTCGTAGTTTTCAACCACCAGATCGGGCAGGATGCTGCCTTCGGTGGGAATCGTCCGCAGCTGGGGAATCCGGGTGCGGAGCAGTTCATCCCGGAAAGCCTCGTCGAGGTAACGCTTGAAAAGCCGGAAAAACTCCGGGGTCATGCGTTCGACCTGGAACTCGAAGATCCCGATGGCCAGGAAGGCGACATGGTAGAAAGTACCGCCGGAACGCTTGCTGAAGCTGTTGATGATGCCCTTGGTCGCCATCTCATCGAGTTTGCTTTCCAGGTCGGCGACCGAAAGCTTAAGGTGTTTGATCCGGGGTGCGATCTTGGTGGCCGGTTCACCGATCAGGTTGAGGGCGGCGGCGATTTCGGCTTCGGTTTCATCGTAGAGATAACGCAGCAGATCCTGGTCGGCCCCGGAGGGGGCAGCCGGAAAGCCGATTGGAAATTTGTCGAGATGTTGCTGCAGGCGGCGGTAGATCGAATTATCGGACAAAAGCTGTCTCCCTTATGCCGTTTTCCGGCTGTGCGCCGTGAAAGCCTCCATCGCGAAGGCCACCCGTTCGCGGAAGTCGCGCCGGATACGGGCGACCTCTTTTTCAACGGTCAGAATCCGGTCTTCGAGACCGTGGTCATTGGCGACCTGGATGGCGAGTCCGGGCCGGGCGTTGAGTTCCAGAACCAGAGGCCCTTTTTGTTTGTCGAGGACGATATCGGCGCCGAGATAACCGAGTTCGGTGATCTCGTAGGCCTGGGCCGCCAGCTCCAGGAAACGGGACCAGTCCGGGACCTTCAGTTCATGGAGGTTGCGGCCGGTATCGGGATGGATGGTCAATGGCCGCCCGAATTGGACCGCGTTCAGAGCGGTGCCGGAGCCGATATCGATACCGACTCCGACCGCTCCCTGGTGCAAGTTGGCCTTGCCGTCCGAAGCCCGGGTCGAAAGTCTGGTCATGGCCATTACCGGGTAGCCCTTGTAGACGATGATGCGGATGTCGGGGACTCCTTCGAAGCTGAAGCCGTCGAAGACGTCGGAAAAGTTGACGAGTTCCTCGATCATCGCCACGTCGGGTTTGCCGCCGAGGCTGAACAGACCGCTCAGAATATCCGAGACATGGCGCCGCAGGGCCCGCTCGTTGACCTTCTCGCCGCTCGGTTTGAGCCACTCGTCGCCGTCGCGGCCGACGATCACCAGGATGCCTTTGCCGCCGCTGCCTTTCGACGGTTTGATCACGAAAGCGGGCTCGTCGGCGAGAAACTCTTTCAAGAGCTTGGCGTGGCTCTGGTAGCGGGCGACGCCGATCAGCCTAGGGACGGCGAGCCCGGCCTGCCGGGCCAGGACCTTGGTTTGGAGCTTGTCGTCGACCCGGGGGTAGAATTTGCGCTTGTTGTTCTGGCCGATGTAGATGACGTTGCGCTTGTTCATCCCGATGATGTTGCGTTTGCGCAACCGGGCCGGAGTCGTGATCAGCATCTTGGCACTCCTCCTTTTAATCCTGTCCCATCGGTTCGAAGCGGCGCAGTTCGCTCAGGCGGTAGCCGGTGTAGGTGCCGATGATCAGGATGATGGCCAGCAGGATCAGCAGCAGTTCCGGGAAAGAGTAGGCGAGGTTGCCGAGAAACTCGTTCTTCATCAGCAGGTAGACGATGCTGGCCGTAAAGAGGCTGCCGCTGCCCTGGATCAGGACATCCTTGCCGCCCTCCTCTTCCCAGAGTACGCACATCCGCTCGATCGACCAGGAGGTGATGATCATCGGGAAGAAGGTGACCCGGAGCCCGGCATCGTAGCCGAAGGTGTGGCCGATTACCGAGATCGCCAGGAAGATGAAGATGACGAACACCAGGATGGCTGATATTCGAGGCACCAGCAGCAGGTTCAGGTGGCTTAGATAGAAGCGCATGATGAGACCGACGCAGACCACCGTGATAAAGAGGAAAAGCCCGACCAGCAGGGTCGTCTGGAGAAAGGCCAGGGCGATCAGGATGGGCATGAAGGTGCCCGATGTCTGGATGCCGACGAGGTTGCGCAGGATGACCACGACCAGGGCCCCGAAGGGGATCAAGAGCAGCAGCTTGAAGGTGTTCTGGCTGTAGAGCGGCAGGCTGTAGATCGAAAAGTCGATAAGCCAGGAGTGCTTGTGCCTGCCGGCCTTGATCGCCGCCTTGTTGGCGCTGATGCGGTTGTCCATCGAGGTAAAGCGGACCTTGGATTCGCTGCCGCCCTCGACCTCGAGCAGGGATTCGTCACCCCGCTGCCAGAGCAGGAAGGAGCCCGGGTTTTCGACCTTGGCGGTCCGGGGGTTGACCAGGTGCCATTTGCCGTTGGCGTAGATTTCGAAATAGCTGGTCAGTTTTTTC
>JAADEO010000185.1 GCA_013153415.1 Deltaproteobacteria bacterium | reverse complement strand
TCGAGCAGGCAAGGTTCCAACTACTGAAAACCGCCGGGCTTCTGGAAAAACTGCGGCAACTCTTCGCCGCCGCCCGCCGCTAAACCACAAGCAGTCACCCCAAATGAAAAAAGGCCGTCCCGGAAATCATCCGGAACGGCCTTTCGGTTTTTCGATACGGGGATAAACCCCGCAACCCAGACGGGTCTAAACTCTATTTCTTATCCTTGAGCCAAAACGGTTTCGGAGCCTTGCTGAAGGAATCGGTCGCCGGTTTGGCGGCGGTCTTGCCGCTTTCCGCGCTCTCCTTCCGGGCCGCATTCTCTTTCAATACGGCCTGGGCCCGAGCTTGGGGGCTCTTGAAACTCTCCTGGCGCCAGAAAGGCACCGGAGCCTTGTCGAAAGAGGAGCCCTTCTGCACTGCGGCCGGAGCCTTTTGCTCAGAAACGGGGCTCTTTTTCACCGGAGCGGGGCTCTTCTTGGCAACCGGGGGCTGCACGTCAGCCTTGGCCTGGTAAGCGGCGAGCTGCGCTTTCAAACGGGCGACCTCGGCTTCCAGGGCCTTGATCCGGGCCTTGAGCGGGGCAACCGCATCCGCGGCCGCCGAAACCTTCTTGGCGGCGGTCGGAATCAGCGACCGGGAACCGGGCTGATGAACGGCCTTGGGAGAAACATAATAGAACCAGCCGATCGCCATCGCTCCCAGGATGATGAACAGGAATACCAGGCTGAAAGAGTCGTCGTCTTCGAGCGACGCCGGGACAGCCTCGGAGTGCGCCGCCGGAGGGGCCACATCTTTGCTTTCCTCAACAGCCGGGGTCTCGGTCTCTGCTGCCGGGGGATTATCATCACTGGAAGAAGCAAAAAAGGCTGCCATCTTTTCCTTATCGACCCCGGCTGAAGCCGGAGCCTCGGTTACTACCTTCTTCTCCCGGCCCCGGCTGCCAGTCGAACTCTTTTCGGCCGGGGAATTTTTCTTTCCTTTAGTCATACGAATAACTCCTCATAAACTTTCAGATAATCCTCACGGGCCCGGGAGCGCCCCCGGAAATCAAAGATGCTCTGCTTGCGGCTGGAAGCCTGCTGAACCTTGGTGTCCACCCGAATCGGGGGCAGAACCAGGTCACCATAGCGCTCCTGCAAGGCCGCCAGGACATCCTTGCTGATATTCACCCGTTGATCATAAAAGGTCGGCAGGATCCCGCTGACCCGGACCTTTTTTTCAAAATATTCCTCGATCATCTTGAGATTTTCAAAAACCTGCCCGGCTCCGACCATGGCCAGGTAATCCATACTCACCGGCAACAGCAGTTCATCGACATAGACCAAAGCGTTCTGGCTCAGGATCGAGAGCGAAGGCGAGCAGTCGAGCAGGACCACCTCGATTCCGGGGATCGCCGCCTCGACTCCGGACAGGGCCCGTTTCAGAGCCTCTTCCCGCCGGGGCCGGGTAACCAGCACGGTCTCGCAGGCGGCCACGGTCTGGTCGGAAAGCAAACAGAAAAGATTCTCCCGGGCCTCGACCAGGCAATCGGCCAACGGCCGGCCATCGACCAGCAGATCGTAAAGGCTGTTGTCGTTCTCGATCCCGAGACTCTCGCCGATATTGCCCTGGGCATCGAGATCGACCACCAGGACCTTGCGGCCGGCCGCCGCCAGACAGCAGGCCAGGCTGACGACGGTCGTGGTTTTGCCGGTACCGCCTTTGAAATTCTGACAGGCTATCCTGCGCACGTTCCCCCCTGCTGACGGCTGAAAATGTCTTGACAGCACAACCGAACCCACGTGAAATCGGGATGGCGGATGCTGCCGAGCCTTAACAAATGACCTTTCAGATTGTCAAGTCATTTCCCCTCTTTATCACCGGATAACAGGCCGCCTCTGCATCCTCCGGAAAGCATTTTCCGGCTACTCCGCCTCAAGCCGGTAACCGACCCCGATGACCGTATGAATCATGGCCGGATGTTCGGGATCCTCCTCGATTTTCTGGCGCAGATGGCGGATATGAACATCGATGGCCCGGCTCCAGGAGTAGAGCTGCCGCTTCCCCCATAAAGCTTTACGGATATCCTCACGGGTCAGAACCCGGCCCCGGTTCTCAGCCAATAGGAGCAGGAGACTGAACTCCTTGTTGGTCAGTTCGACCTGGCGCCCGGCCACCGTGACCTGGCGCCGGCGGCGGTCGATGGTCAACTCCCCAATTCTGAGTTCTTCGGAAACTTCATGACTGCCGCGACCGGATTTACGCCGCATGCAGGTCTTGATCCGGGCCTGGAGCTCGAGAAAAGCGAAAGGCTTGACCATGTAGTCGTCCCCGCCCCCCTCGAGGCCGAGAACCTTGTCGGCCAGACCGTCCCGGGCGGTCAGCATGATTACCGGAAATTCAAAACCCTCTTCGCGCAGCCGGCGACAAAGCAGCACTCCGTCGATATCGGGCAGGGTCAGATCGAGGATCATCAGATCCGGCGGCCGCTGACGGATGGCCTCATGGGCCGGCAGACCGGCGGCAAAGGTCTCGACCTCGTAACCGGCCAACTCCAGGTTACCGCGAAGAACTTTGAGGATGCCGGGATCGTCATCGACAACCATGATTCGCGGCCCGGCAGCCGAATTAATCTTTCTCTCCATCAGCTTCCTCCCGCCGGCGGCGCGGTAAAATAACGGTAAAAACGGTTTCCACGCCGGGCCGGCTGTTGACCTTGAGAATACCGCCGTGCGCCTCGACCAGGCCCCGGGCGATGGCCAGCCCGAGACCGCTGCCGGCCCGATTCCCCCCCTGGTGACCGAAACGGTAACGGGTGAAAATCTCTTCGATCTCTTCCGGAGTGATCCCGATCCCATGATCGATAACCCGGATCTCGACCTTCTCTCCCCGCTCCACCAGCTCGACTTCGACCCGCTGGCCGGCGGGCGAGAACTTGACGGCGTTATGGACCAGGTTCATGACGATCTGGTTGAGACGCCGATAGTCGCCCTCGACCATGACCCGGGGCAGCTCGCCCCGGGATACGACCTCGACCCCTTTCTCCTCGGCCCCGGCGGCGAAAAGAATGATAACATCCTCGAGCAGAGCCTTGAGATCGATCTCCTCGATCTCGAGCTCGATCCGGCGCAGGTCGATGCGGGCCAGGTCGATCAGGTTGTTGACCATCTCGACCAGGTTCTCGATGTTGCGTTCGAGCAGGCGCAGATAACCCTGCTGGTCGGGATCGCTGATCGTCTGCAGCAGGTAGTCGACCCCGCCCCGGATCGTCGTCAACGGGGTCCGCAGCTCGTGGGAGACGGTAGCCAGGAAATCGGTTTTCAGGGCATCCTGCTGTTTCAGACTGCGGTTGGCCTCGACCAGTTCCCGGTTGACCCGGCGCAGGTTCTCGGTCGCCCGGGCCACCCGTTTTTCCATACCCTGATGCTGGTCCCGGATAGTCAGGCTCATCTGGGCCAGACTCGCGGAAAGGGTACCGAGCTCGTCGTTGCGGGGCAGCGGCCGGACCACGGCATTGACATCGCGTTCGAATTTCCGGACCTGGCGATTGAGCCTTTTCAGGGGCCGCACGGTCAGAAAATGATTGAGCAGAACCAACACCAGCAGGATCAGGAAAATAATCAGGCCGCCGTCGCAGAGCAGCGAGCGGTGCAGGCCGGCGATCCGGGCCTGGGCCGCGGCCGAGGGAATGATAACGCTCAGACAGCCCCGCAACTGTCCCTTCTCGTAACCCTGGTAACAGTGGCACTGGAGACAGGAGGGCTCGATATAGAGAGCCTTGATGTAGCGAAAGACCGGCTCCCCGTCAAGGGTCTGCATCAAACAGTATTCATCCTGTTCGCCTTTACGAAAGATTTCAAGGGCCCGGCGTTCGACCCCGTCCGGGGCGTTATCCCGGTTGATCAGGTGGGTGCTGGTCAGACGGAAACGGTAGAGGCTGCGCCGGGCGGCGTATTCGGAAAGCTCACGGGTCACCATCGCCGGGTTGCGCAGCAGCAGACGCCGGCCGTCGGTGGTTTCAACCACCCCGTGGGTGAGATAGGGATTGGCTTTCTTGCCGGGCCGGGCCTCGACATAGACCCCGCCCTGGTCGGCGACCCAGCTCCGGGTCAGAAGAATCTGTCGACACAGAAACCGGGCCTGGCCTTCAAGTTGAGTGAGAATGAAGTTTTTTTCGATCTCGAACAGTTTGGTGAAGCTGATCGACACCACGATCAGGACCAGGCCGACCACGAACAGCAGGTACTTACCACCCAACCCCAGGCGAAACCGTTTCACCAGCTACACTCCTGAACCACTCTGTTTTACTTTCCGGTCCTGGTTTCAACCAATTCCAACCAGACCCGGCCCGGAGGTTGCCCGGGGCACATATGAGGAAAGACACCACAAAGCATTGATGAACCCGTAACAAATCGGATTTTCGCAAAAAACGGGATGGCAAAGTAAAAAGCTCCAGATGCTAGGCGCCAAAAAGCTGAGGAATGAGGCGTACAT
>JAADEO010000179.1 GCA_013153415.1 Deltaproteobacteria bacterium | reverse complement strand
ACGCCTCATTCCTCAGCTTTTTGGCGCCTAGCATCTGGAGCTTTTTACTTTGCCATCCCGTTTTTTGCGAAAATCCGATTTGTTACGAGTTTATCAATCATTGATGCTCTCGCAACAAGTCGAAAACCGTGCAAAAAACGGGTTTGGCTTCAGATAGAGTCTCTGCCCCGCAGGGGTGAAAAACTCAGGGAACGAGGCGTACATAGAAAGTAGGCCGCAGTGCCGGAGACTTTCGTGGCAACGCCCCCGAGCTTAACGAGGAAGTACTCTTGGGGGGCGAAGCTGGCGGAGCCGTTACGAAGCCAACAATCATTGAAATATAACAATATTACAAAATAAAATATTGTAATCATGGAGACAGCCACCGGAAAACTATAAATAGTCACCCAACATCAGACAGCCCTTCTCAATACGTTGATATTTATTGAATATCCATAAAATTAACACTCACCCGGTCACACCCATTGCCCACTTCCGGATATACCAGAAAAATCGCCACAGGTCAATTCAATCGAAATCCGACAGCAGGGGTCAAAACCAGCCGGCAAGCGAAAAAATAAAAAACAGTTTGAACTTTACCATGAAAAACTGGTATAATCATGGGTCAGCAGGATACGATTAAAAAGAAAGTACGAATGACGTCACAACCGCACCGGGCAAGCCGGCAGATAACAGCTATTGTCTGAATGGAGTTTTAAGGGCCGGCTTCGGGGAAAACATACCGTCGACAAATATCAACCCCGGCTTTTTGATTTGGCCAGCTTTGCAATTTGATCGGCGCCTTTGACGCCTGGCCTCTGGAGTTTTATCCCCGCCTTGCGAAAACCTGATTAATTATGAGTTAAATAAGCAATAAGAGATCAAAGGGAGAACGAAAATGATGAAAAAAATCAGTCTCTGTGCAGTCGCCCTGGTACTGGCCTGCGTTTTTGCGGTCGGCAACGCTTCAGCCAGCCCGGCAACCTTGAGAATCACTTGCTGGGGAGGATATGCCAAACCTTATGTCAAAGATTTCCAGGCCCTGGTCAAAAAGAAATACAATCTCGATCTTAAGGTCAAGATCCACAACCCGGTCGACCAGGACGAGTTCTATGAAGCCGCCAAGAAAGGTACCGCCGATATCATTTCCCCACCCCAGGATCTGGCCAAGAACCCGAAATTCTACTGTTTCACCAAAGGGGCTTTCCTGCTTCAGGAGCCCGACCTGAAAAACATTCCCAACTTCAAGCACATTCTGCCTTTCTTCAAAAAGGACCAGGCCCTGATTCATGAGGGCAAACGCTACGGAGTGCCCTACAACTGCGGGCCCTACGGTCTCGGCTACAATACCGAGAAGGTCAAAACCGCGCCGACCAGCTGGAATATCCTGCTCGACCCCAAGTACAAGAACCAGTACACGATCAACAACAATTTCCCCAAGTGCAACATCTGGATCTGCGCCCTGGGACTCGGATATGGCTACAATGAAATATTCGACATTGCGAAGATGGATCGCGCCAAGATCCAGAAACGGCTCAACCTGCTGGTAAAAAATGCCAAGAGTCTCTGGGACGGAGCCGCCAATCCCGATGAATTTCCCGAACTCGCCCTGGCCACGAGCTGGGGGTTCGCGGTCCAGAAGGCCAACCTGAAAGGCGGCAAATGGCTGCTGGCCGCACCCAAGGAAGGCGGGACCGCCTGGATCGACTACTGGTGCATCACCCGGGCCGCCAAAGGTCAGACCAAAAAACTCTGCGAAGAGTGGATCAATTTCATGCTCGACCCCGTCCGCCAGGCCGATGTCGTCCACGCCCAGGGGGTCTCTCCGGCAGTCGACAATGTCGGTGACCTGGTAAATCCGGAAGAGAAGAAGATCTTCCATGTCGGCGACAACGACTACTTCAAGACCGTGGCGCTCTGGCGGGTAATGGATGAGAAAACCACCAAGGCTTTCGCGGAAATGTGGGCCGAGGCCAAGAAGCAACGCGAAAAATGATGAACCTTGATGGTTCCAGATATGAGGCGGAGTTCAGGTTCGAAACCGGTGGAGGTTGCAACGCCCTACAGAAAGTGCCCTCGGGACAGGCAATCAACCCTTAATTCAAGACGTAAGGAGAAGAATGATGCTGAGAAAACAGAAATTTTATCAGGCTTTGCGGATGGGCTTCTGTTTAGCCCTGATCCTGGGACTGATAACCTCAGTCGCCCAGGCCCAATCGATCAAATTGTCCGGCAACTGGAATCCGGCAGTCAAGGCCAAGCTCGAAAAACTGATCGCGGCCAATGCCGGCCAGAACAAGATCTGCATCTTTGATTTCGACAACACGACCATCTGCCGCGATATCGGCGAGGCGACGATGGCGGCGCTTAACGAAGCCGGGCTGTTGACCATAGAAAAACACTACAAGTGCGTCGACCCCGATTTCGTTTTAGATGGCAAAAAAATCTCGATGGCCACAGTCAAGAGCCTGCCGGAATATTACGAGGATTTCCTTTCCGCCACCAAGCATCACGCCTTGGAAAGCACCCCGTACGAAAACGGTTACGGCTGGGTTGTCCAGATCATGGCGCCGATGAGTCCGGCCGACTGGCTCCCCTACACCGAAAAGGCCTTTGGCAACGGCATCGGTGAACAGGACAGCAAGAGCCCCGATCTCAAAGAGACCAAGATCAACGGCTACCGGATGCCCTTCTTCTATCCCGAGATGGTCGATCTCTACGGTGTTCTGCTGAAAAACGGCTACCAGGTCTACATCTCGTCGGCCAGCAATGTCCACACCGTTCGCTGGATGGTCTTAAATCAGCTCAATCCCCGGATCCAGGCCCGGCATGGCAAAAACCTGATGATTCCCCCGGAGAATGTTATCGGCATCAGCTGCCTGATGAACGACGATCGCACCGGCGAACTCTGCAAGGATCCCTACCTGGTCCGGGAGAACAAGAAATACGCCAACCTCGATCCCGAGGAACTCAAGCATTACCACCTGACGGCCCAGATCTGTCACCCGATGAACGGCTATTTCGGCAAACTCGCCAACATCATGAAATACATCACCCTAGATCGTCCCTTCCTGATCGCCGGCGACAGCTCGAACGATCTGCCGATGCTCAACTACGCCGAAAATCGTCTCTGGATCACCCGGCTCGAAAAACTCGGCTACCAGAAAACCCTGGTCAAAACGATGCAGAAGGCATTGCCGGGTGAATGGCTGATTCAGCCGGTCCTCTACAAGAAGGCTCCCGGCTTCGTGGCGACCGCGACCGATCTCAAGAAACGCCTCGGGCCCAAGCCGAAGAAACTGGCCAAAGTCGAAAAAACCGTAAAATTCCTCGAACAGCATAAAGCCCTGCAGGGCTTCTAAACAACTCCCGCAACCGCAATGCGGCCGTTAAAAGGTCTGCAGACAAAGGCTCTTTACAGAGTGTTTTCAGTTTTTTTCGAACCTGAAAACACTCTGTAGAGGCACCAGCCGAGTTGCCACTCGGTAAACGCAAAAGAGGCGCTCAACCGGTCTATCGGAAACCGGTTGAGCGCCTCTTTTATTTAGTATCTTGGTATTTGGCAGTTTGGCGATTTCAGTTTCTAGTGAGTAGCCTGCCAGAGACCGTGCAGATTGCAGTAGGCCCGGGCCAGCACGTTGGCGGCATTGGTTTCGAAAAAGGCCTCCGGAGCTTCACCGGGCTCGAGGAACTTGCGGCAGAGCTTGCCGTCGGCGAGTATCTCGATAAACTCGATATAGTGCTTGGCCTCCATCGGGTGAGCGACGCTGCCGACCGTGACCTTGACTCCACCCTCGACCTTCTCGACTACCGGCACATGCTTCTCTTTGGCGGCATCGACGCTGTCAGCCTCGATCAGCACCATGGGCTCATTGCAGCAGTTGAGATCATCCGCGCCCAGTTCCAGTACTTCCACCATCGCTCCGCAAAGTTCGCATTTGTAGATATTATTCCGTCCTTCGGCCATGATTACCTCCATCTTTATAATCAGGTTGTTATTATGAAATTATCCGTTGCTGGGATAAAAGATAACAAACAGTACTAACTTTGTCAAGTTAAAAATCATTATTATTCATATTGAGATATCGACAGCCCTGATCGCCGCGGCCAGGGCTCCTTCCAGGTAGCCGCCCTGGTGCTCACTGGTCTCGGTCCCGGCAAAACATATTCGATTCTCCCAGAATGCGACCTTGCCGGCGGGAGGACGGTAGAGGGGATGTTCCCGCAACGGCGCCTGGTCGAAACGAGTAGCGGTGAAAGGTTCCCGGGCCCAATCCCGATAGAAGGTGATCAACGGTTGCCGGGCCGGATCGCCGAAGATCAGAGCCAATTGCTCGAGAATGGCTTTCCGCAGAGCTTTTTCATCACCACGGGCCGCGGCCGGCAGGCCGAGAAAACCGACCAGGCCGTAAGGAGCGCCGCTGGCACTTGAACCGTCGTGGATTTCCGACATCGGCCCGACCTGGCTGAAAGCCTGGCCGGAAAGGTTGCGCTGGCGCCAGAAAGGTTCATCATAGAGGGCCGCGAACTTGGCCTGGCCGGCCATCCAGGTGGGAGTTTTCAGCATCCCCTGAGTCAATTCCGGCGAGAGTTCGGGAGTAAAGAGAATGGTCGAGGCGGCGAGCCGGGGCGGTAGAGCGAGGATCACCCGGCGGGCCTCGTAGACAGCCTCGGGTTCCTCCTCCAGAGAACCGACCAGCACCCGGACCCCATCCCGGCTCTGTTCCAGGCCGCAGACCGGCTGTCCGGTACGGACCACCCCGTTCGGCAGTCGGGCCAGCAGGGCTTCGACCAGCGCGAAGATGCCGCCCTCGAGCCGCCACGACTCCGGTTCCATGACATACCCGCCGAGGTCACGGATCATCGCGGGAGCCACCTGGTAGCGACCATAGCCGGTTTCATACTGACGGAAAGAGTTGAGTCCCAGCTCTTCGATCAACCGGACCATCAGGGGATGAATCTCGGGCCAGAACCATGAGGGACCGAGATCGGAGCGATAGCCGCGAAACTCCGGACTTAAAATGCGACCGCCAGGTCGTAAACGCGCTTCGAGCAGCAGGAATGAACGCCTTTGCCTTTCCAGGAGAGTGGCGGCATAGAGCCCGCTCAACCCGCCACCGATTATCAGGGTATCGAATTTCAATTTCAGCCTTTCATGGAAGCCACCGAAGCAGGCTAACCGGACAATACGGGATAAGAGTAAGTAATCGGCGGGTCGGAAAGACCCGCCTCGGTTTAAGGGTTTATCCCTGCATTAGAGTCATTCCCATAAAATGTCAAGCAAACCTATACCCCATTTCCGCACCCCTTTACTGATGCGGGGACAGCCCCCGGCAACCCCAATAAACCTTTACAGCCAGCACCTAAAGGCATTCCCATGGTCGCAAACAAGCACTCTCATCAGAACGTTTACTTGTTCTGCGAACAAGTAATCAACCCGTAAAACATTAAAAAAATATGTTGCCAATTTGTGGATAATACGTAATATAGACTTAATAAAATAACTATACTCACCTCTGACTGTGTATCCACATGATAGATCCTGAGTTGAAAGTATCCCTGAAAACCAGCGATATCGACATCCTCCACGAAGTCGCCACCTCTCTCCATGCGGCTCCGACTCTGGATGGGATGCTCAATAACGTATTGGCCAGGATAAAAAAGGTTTTCGGGGTGGAAGGTGCTTCGATCGCCCTGCACGATTCCGATCAGCACTGTTTCTTCTTCATCCGCACCATCGAACAACAGAACAGTCGCAATCACGACCGGCCCGCTCCCGGAAAATGGAAATTTCCCGACAACTACGGTGTCGCCGGCTGGGTTTTCCAGCATCGGAAATCAGTGCGTATAGATGATGTCTCCCGGGATGAACGCTTCACCAACACACTCGATATCCAGAAAAATCTCGATACCCGTTCGATGCTCTGCGTGCCTTTGAGAACCCGGAAGAAATTTCTCGGGGTGCTCTATGCGATCAACAGCCGGGATGGAATGTTCACGGAAAAGTCCCAGCTGCTGCTCGAAATCCTCTCCGGGACCATCGCCATCGCCATTGAAAACGCGCGGCTTTACGGTGAGTTGAAGGTTCACGCCGAAACCCTGGAATCGGAGAATATCCGACTCAAGGCCGAGCTTCAGAAACGTTTCAACAAGCAGGGCATCATCGCCTCCAGCCAGGCCATGCAGAAGGTTTTCGCCCTGCTCGACAAGGTCATCGTCACGACGACGACCGTGCTCATCCAGGGCGAGACCGGCACCGGCAAGGAGCTGATCGCCCGGGCGATTCATTACAACGGTCCGTTGAAAGAGAGGCCGTTTATCGCCGAAAACTGCGCTGCGCTTTCGGAAAGCTTGCTTGAAAGCGAGCTTTTCGGCCATGTCAAGGGGGCTTATACCGGGGCCATCAGCAATAAGAAGGGACTGTTCGAACAGGCCCGGGGAGGAACAGTTTTTTTAGATGAGATCGCCGATATGCCGCTCTCGATGCAGAGCAAACTTTTGCGGGTCATCCAGGAAGGCTGCGTGCGGCCGGTCGGAGGCAGCAGCGCCCATCAGATCAGCTTCCGCCTGATCGCGGCGACCAACCGGAACCTGCACGACGAAGTCGAAAAAGGCAATTTCCGCAAAGACCTTTTCTACCGTATTCACGCTTTTCCGATCTTGCTGCCCCCTTTGCGGGAGCGCAAGGAGGATATTCCTCTGCTGGCAGCGTTCTTTCTGCGGAAATATACGAAAAAATTCGCCTGGCCCGAGGTCCGTCTGGCACCCGATTTCATCGACCTGCTGACCCATTACGACTGGCCCGGCAACATCCGCGAACTCGAGCATGAGATAGAACGGGCCCTGACCCTGGCCGGCAGAGGCAATAATCTCAACGCTGTTTTCCTCTCCGAACGGATCCGCGGGACCGCTCCCGAACGCGATCCCTCTTTCGACACGCAAACCACCCTGCCCGACGCCGTCTCCCGTCTCGAACGGATGATGGTCAGGGACGCTCTCGAACAGACCCAGGGCAACCGCAGCCAGGCGGCCCGTATTCTCGGCCTGACCCGCCAGGGCCTGCTCAACAAGATTGCCCGTTACGGGCTAGCCGAACAGTAATAGATCAGCCCCCTACCCTTCAGAACAGCATCGTCACTTCGTACTCCGCTCCGGTCTGCTGCATGGTGATCGAGGAAAAGTTCCCGCCGCTATGGTTGGCGAGCCGGATCATCTTCTCATTCTCCGCCAGGATGCTGGCGGAAAATCCCCGAAACCCTTTCCCCCGGGCATATTCGATCATCCGGGTCTGAAGCGCCGATCCCAGTCCGAGCCCCTGGTAGCATGGCAGGATCATGTAGGCGACCTCCACCAGGTTGGTCGAGGGATTGGCGAAATAGCAGGCGCTGCCGACGATCCGGTTGATTTCCCGGTTCCCGGCCACCGCCACGAAAGCCATGTCGTTTTCATAATCGACGTTGCACAGGTACTCCGCCTTGGAGACCGGCAAGGCCCGCAGATGGGAGAAAAAACGGGTGTAGACATCCTTGATCGTCAAATCGTAGAAGATCTCCTGCAATTTCTCGACGTCACTGGCCCGCGAGGGGCGGATCAGAACCTTCTCGTGGTTTTTGAGTTTGACGACCCGATCCTCATTGGCGGGATAGGCCACCTTGCTTCTCAACTCCTGCTCCGGCCGGACATAGCCCAGGGCTTTGGCCTCCGCCAGCAACTCCGCACGGAAATCGGGATGGGCGATTTCGATCAGAGAGAGCGCCCGCTCTCTGATCGATTTGCCGAAGAGGTAGGCACTGCCGTATTCGGTGATGATGTAATGGACCTCGGAACGGGGTACGGTGACTCCCTCCCCCCGCTGCAACAGCGGCCGGATCCGGGAGCATTTGCCGTCGCCGCTGGTCGAGGCCAGGCAGATTATCGCCTTGCCGCCCGGAGACCTCGCCGCGCCCCGGAGAAAATCGGACTGGGTCGAGACTCCGCCGTAAAACTCCCCTTCAAACTGATCGGTGCAGACCTGGCCGGTGAGATCGACCGCGAAGGCCTGGGATACCGAGGTGAACCTGGTGTTGCTGGCAATCAGTTCGGGCCGGCAGACATAGTCGATCGGATAGAAGGCGAACATCGGGTTGTTGTCGATGAAATCGTAGAGCCGGCGGCTGCCCATGCAGTAGCTGCAGACGATCTTTCCCTTATGGATCGATTTGGCTTTGCCGGTGATGACCCCCTTTTCCACCAAATCGACGATCGGCTCGGTGATGACATCGGAATGGATACCGAGATCCCGCCGGTGGCAGAGATATTTGAGCATCTCGTTGGGAATCTGGCCCAGTCCGACCTGCAGGGTCGAACCGTCGTCGATAATCCTAGCGACGTAGCGGGCGATCTGCTGGGCGATCTCGTCGGCCGGGGGATGCAGGTACTCGATGATCTCGGTATCGACCGGTACCAGGCAATCGATCATCTCGACCGGGATATTGGTCTCCCCCCGGGTTCTCGGCATTTTGGGATTCAGCTCGGCGATGATGACCCGGGCCTGGTTGATCGCCGACCGGGCGATATCGACCGAAACCCCGAGGCTGACGAATCCGTGTTTATCCGGCATCGAGGTCTGGATCAGGGCGACATCGACCGGCAGGGTGCCGTTTTCCAACATCAGGGGAACCTGGGTGATCGAGATCGGAATGTAGTCGGCGAGACCCTGTTTGACCGGTTCCCGCATATCGGTACCGACGAAGAAGATCTTGTGCCGGAGCTGGTCCCGGTGGTTGTTTTCGGCCGATGGCGCGGCGCCGTCGGTCAGGAAATGGAAGAGTTCGACATCGGCGAGACTGCGCTTCATCTTTTCGAGCCCCCGCAACAGGGTACGGGGTGTGGCGCAGGCGGAACCGACAAAGACATGATCACCCGGCCGGATCTTGCTGAGCGCCTTTTCGGTGGTCGTCAACCTGTCCCTGATCTCCGGTATTTCGAACAACTCTGCTGTTCCAGGAACCATTTTCCCTCCTTCATGGCCGCGATATCTTCGCAATAATCGGGAAAGCGGCCGGACTTTCAGTCGAGCCGTTGCTTTTCATAGCGGGCGGCCTTGTCCAGGCCGACCTGTTCCAGCAGAAAGGCCCGCTCCCGTACCAGCTTCCGGTTGGCGGGATGGCTGCCGATGGCCCGGGAGAGACTGGCCAGGGCATCGTACCAGATACCGTTTTCGGCGTAGATGGTCGCCGCTGCGGCGGCATCAACGTGGTCGAGCCGGTGCTTGAGTTCGTCCTGAAAGGCCACCCTTTCGATCTCGCCTGCGGCGAGGATGTCCCCGGCCCGATGCTCTTCGTTAGGAATCAAAGCCACGAACCATTTGTAGCGAACCCCGACTGCAAGTTTTTTTCCGTAGTTCTCCAAACAGAGCGTATGAATGCCAGCTTCCAGCGGCGGCGCGAAACGGACTTCGACCAGAGGACTGATGCCGTGACGCTCGATCAACGTGAATTCCAACGGATACGAGGCCGCATCGGCCAGGAAAAAATAGAGGGCCGGCTGGCCGCTGACCGTCAGTCCGACATGATTCGGCACCAGGGTGCAGAGGAAAGGCGCCGCTCCTCTTTTTCCCCGGGTGCCGCCGGCCACCCGGCCGACCGGAGCTCCACGCAACGGCGGACGATAGACCGGCATCTCTGCCGGCGGGACAGTTTCTTCAGGCTGTAAAGTTTGTTGGCAGTCCGGGGTGGCGCTCGCATGGTTGGCGGCAACCTCGTTGACAGGCGGCAACGGGTGATCCTCGGCTCCTGAGGGAAGTGGAAAAAACAGGATGATCCCGACCAGGATCAGGCCGGGGCTGATCAGTGTGGTTTTCATGACAGCCTCCAAAACAGTTGAACGATCCGGACTCTTCCGTGATTTAACAGGCCGGGTTACTACTGTTTCAGCAAATATCCTGCCACCGGTTCCAGTTCCAGGCCCGGAAGAGGTGACTACAGGCGGTCATCACTTTCGTCGGATCCACGTCCCAGAACCTGGTAGATGGCAATCGCCTGCTGCTTTCCCTTGACCCTAACTTTGCCGACGAAACGGAGCCGATAACCCTCATCGAGGTATTTCCGAGTACTATCCCCGATCAGGATGCGCCAGCAGGAGTTTTCATCTAAATCATCACGCCGGTAGCTTTCCAGTCGGGCGGCGCTGTTGACGGTATCGCCGACCGTCGTATATTTCAGCCGTTTGGGGCTGCCGACCGCCCCGGCGACCACCGGTCCGGTACAGATACCGACCCGCCCTCTTCCGGTCGGCAATCCGGTTTCCCGCCACCGGCGATTGAGTTCCTCCATCTTCTTCCCCATGGCCAGAGCACAAGCCACCGCCCGGCGGGCGTCATCGCCGATCTCCTCTGCGCGGTCGCGCGGCAGAGGCACTCCGAAATTGGCCTTGATGCCGTCACCGGCGTAGTCGTCGACCACGCCGCCGTACTGCATGACGAGATCGGCCATAGCCTCCATGTAGCTGTTGAGCCAGTCGATCAAGGCCTGGGGAGACAGCTTTTCCGAGATCGAGGTGAAACCCTTGAGATCGGAAAAGAGCACGGTGACCGTCATCTTCCGGGAACGGGGCCGGCCGTCACCGGTCAAAAACTGGTCACGCTGGCGCCAGATCGAGGCCGCGACCTCGGGTGAGACATGGCGGGAGAAAAGATGCATCAGCACCGCCCGGCTCTGTTTCTCCTGGTTCGACATGTAGGCCGTAACCATCGCCGCCGAAACCAGGAAACCGGCCACCGGCGGTACCACCGGTATCCACCAGCCGGCATCGAAGGCCACGTAGGCGACAAGCCCGAGCAGCAAACAACCCCCGGCCGCGTAAATCGAGAAAAAACCCGGCGACCGCAACCGGAAACCGATGACCCCGCCGACCAGACTCCAGAAAAGCATCCAGCCGAGTTCCTGAAGATTATTCAGGGTCCGGATCGGCCGGCTTTCCCCGAAACCCAGCCGCAGCAACTGGCTGACCATGCGGGCATGCATGACGACCCCGGAGACCGATTGACGCCCGCCCCCGACAATTCCCCGACTGTAGGGGGTGTAGAAGAGATCCTTGACGCTGGGCGCGGTAACCCCGACCAGGACGATTTTATCCTTGAATTTTTCCGGATCGAGGTTTCCGGAGAGCAGTTCTTTGAGAGTGCAGGAGGAGAAAGGGCCGCGACTGCCGCCGAAATCGAGCAGGTACTGATAACCCCGGGCATCGGCCTTGACATAACCGCCGTCATCGGCTTCGAAGGGACAAAAAGTGGTCGCCCCGAGGCGCAGGCAGTTGGGATTCTTCGCATCGGGCCGGGGAAAGATGCCTTTTGTCGCCAGATAACGCTGGGCGAGCTGCAGACTGATGGCGGCAGCCACCTTCTTGCCATCATCGAGATAGAGCAACCCCCGCCGGACGATGCCACCCGGGTCGACCACGACATCATTGAAACCGACCTGGTCGGTGCCGACCAGAACCGGCGGCGGCGCCACCCCGCCATCACCGAATTTCATCACCCCGATGATCTGGCGGTGTTTGCGCAGCAGACGATTCAGCCGGGTAGTGCCCGGCGGCACCCGGATATCCCGGAAGATATCGAAACCGACAACCCGGGGTCGGCCGGCAAGCAGGCGTTCCAGCAGCCGGGCCGCGACCTCGTCGGTCAACGGCCACCGTCCCAGTTCCTGGATATCGGCCTCGGTGATCTCGACGATGACGATACGGGGATCGGCCTTTTTCGCGGACAGGTTCGCCCGCATGAACCAGTCGTAGACGGCCAGTTCCAGATTTTCGAAACCGCCGATACCGCGCACCGCCACCACCCCTCCGAAAGAGAGAAGGCAGACCACCAGGATGGTGACCAGCGGCAAGCGATCGATATGCGGTGTGGAATTCACATCCAGCCTATCCCCCCGCAATCCGGTGAGACGACCTCGTCCCCGGCCAGCAATTCCAGAATGGTTTCGAGATTTTTCTGTTTCCGTCGGCCATAGAGCCTGCGGGCATAGCTGGTGAAATAACGATGCTGGAGGAAAAAATCCCGGTTCATCGTCAGCCATTCGGCATCACTGTAGGTCTTTCCCATATTGACCTCGAGTTCCTGGCGCAGGAGCAGATTCTTCTCGTAGTAATTCTTCATCCCGAGATGGGAGACATCGGCATCACAGATGATCTTTTCCAGCAGGGTGACCGGCCGCGGTGGATACCTGGTAGCCAGAATACAGTTTCTGACAGCCTCTATCCGATCCTGCTCAACCTGTTGCCGACGGAGAAAAGCGGCCGCGGTTTCGGCGCTTCTCACCTCGTGATCGATATAATACGGGAACCAGGCGATATCATGGAACCAGCAGGCGATGGTCAGGATCTCCAGTTCCCTCTCCCCCACCTGCATCCCCCGGGCGATCTTGCGACCGGCAACCACCGTGTCCCAGGTATGCTGGTAGTTGTGAAAGAAACAGGCGGCACCGGCGGTCTTGTGAAAATATTCCCGCACCCACCGGGCCGCCTCATCAGTCAGATTCCGCTGGCCGCCGGTTCCGGCTCCCGGAGTTTGCGTAAAGACCGTCATCCGACGGCGCCGCTGTCAGGTCTGGTTGGCATGAAATTCTATATTCCCGTCCAGGTTCCGGGCCGCAAAAGGTTCTGGTTGAGAGGTGATCTGATGAACGGTCCGACATGCAGTTACCGCAAACTCTGCGCCCCATTCCGCAAAAACCCGCCAAAATATTGATCGGATCTCCCCTTGAAATCGTATTTTACAATCAAATCAGGCGGATAGAATATTTTATGACTTCAGACAACAGCTCTCCGATCGGGGCGGAAACGGGGCTGCCATCAAGTTTATAGATGTCAACCTGCTTTACACCTGACATCCGTCACTCGCCAACCAGGTTTACAGCTTTTCCTTATCCTGCAAACTTCGCGATAAGCGAAAATCCATCCCGTGCGCTATCCGGCAAAGGCGGACTCCCGGGATTCAAGGTTTTCCTCAATCAGGATAAAAAACTGTTTTACCGGTATATGTTTTGCTGTGGCAAACCTAATCAGAGATTTGCAAACCATCAACCAGTCAAGGAGAAAGAGATGAAGTATTTGAGAAAACTGGTGATCAGCATGATCCTTCTGGCGATTGTACAGCTGGTTCCGGCAGGAAACGTTTTGGCCTACGTGTTATGTTGTCCCCCCCGCTGTTCCCCCTGCTATCCTCTCGCGAGCCGCAGCAAATCAACGCCTTACAATTTACCCCACGGCATAAACATTCCCCAATGGAATTTTCTCCTCAATATCCACGCCGACAGTCTGAATGCCAAGATAATCAAGAACGAGGATACTTACCGGATCCAGCTTACGACCCCGCCACTGCGGGAGAAACAGCGGGTCGCAATGCCACCTTCCACAGAGGTTTCTACCAGGTGGTTCGGCAGTGCTCCTCCCAATCCCTTCGACCTCGGCCGGGCCGCTTTCATGCTTCTGAAATGTACAGAGTTCAATGACTGCGATGAGGCAGCAAAGAAGCTCAAAGCTGCCGATTACGACAACCGGAAACCCCGTGACGCTCAGGATGTCCTGTTCTACTATTCGGAGCTGATGTCGATTGGCAGACAGGAGAGAGAACCGGCTCACTGCTACCTGGTTGAAAGGATCGAGACCAATGAAATCGAGATACTTCTGGACCGGCGAACGCTCGATCAGGCTTTTTATGAGATCACCCGTAACCACCAGAGCAGCAAACTCCTGATCAACAGTGGTGTGCAGGTTGAACTGGTCGCTACCACGGCAGACAAAGTCAGCCTGAAGATCAAAGGGATCAACCGGCTGAATCACGAAGGAGCGATAGTCGGGAAGGTTACGGCGGAAATCGAGAATATAGCCGAAATCGTTTCTCCGGGGAGAAAAATCTTCCCGGTCATCAGGAGCTATCGCCAATGGCCCTGGTCCTGCCCCTTTCCGGATCCGGCAGCCAAGCATTTGAAAGCCGTCGCCCCGACAGGCAAGCAGCCAAAATAGCGAAAGAGGATTTTTCGGACCACGAGCCACACGGAAAGCACGGGAATTTCTCTGCATCCGGGTGGCCCGCGGTCAATAACGGATTACGGTTTCCAATCGCCGAAATCACCTCCGGCATCTTTTAGGGAGAGCCGCCATGTCCAGGACTATACAGCAGAGAGTTCACCCGGCTCTGGCCATAGTCAGACGGTTAATCATTTTCGGGTTTGTTTTCAGCCTGGTCAGTCTGTCATCTGCCGAAGTCACGCTGGACGGCAGTCTCGGGCCGGCCGGGCCGGTTAAAGGGCCGGATTATCTGATACCCGACCGTCTTGGCCGCCGTTCCGGCGTCAACCTGTTTCACAGTTTCAGCCACTTCAATATCGCCGCCGGCGAGAGCGCCACCTTCAGCAACAGCGGCGCCCCGCTGGAGAACATCATCGCCCGGGTCACGGGAGGGGCATCAACCATCGACGGTCTGTTGCGCTCGACGATTGCCGGGGCCGATTTTTTCCTGCTCAACCCCGCCGGCGTCATCTTCGGCCCCAATGCCCGGCTCGATGTTCCCGCCGGTTTCCATGTCAGCACCGCCGACTATATCGGTTTCGGCAACGAAGAAAAGTTCTATGCCGACCCGGCCACTGACTCGGTGCTCTCGGTGGCGCCTCCCGAAGCCTTCGGTTTTCTCGGCCCGAACCCGGCTTCGATCACGCTCGATCGATCGATACTGAAAGTCGAGCCCGGCCAGACCCTTGCCCTGGTCGGCGGCGACCTCAGCGCTCGGAATGATCCCGATGCGCCAGAATATTTCGACTGGGAGAATTATAATTACGGACCCAATTTCTACCTGCTCAACGCTCCGGGCGGGGTTATCAATCTGATTGCTGTCGCGGGACCGGGCGAAGTCAGTCTCGATCATCCCGATCTCGGTGCTTTTGCGCAATCAGGCCGGATCAGCTTCACCAACGGCGCCAATCTCACTGTTTCGACCGACTACGACGCCACCGGGCCGGCCGGCACCATCGTTATCCGCGGGGGTGAAATTCTTTTTCAGGACGGCGGTATCAGCGGTATAGTCGGAGGGATCGAAGCCTGCGGCAATCCTGCCGGATCAGTCGATATCGCAGGGGAAACGCTGCAACTCGACAATGCCTCGATCACGGCCCTCAACATCGGCGATGACCACCAGGGCGATGTCGTCAAAATCGATCTCAGCGGCGATTTTCTGATGACCAACGGCTCACTTATCGACTCCTCGAGCATGTGGGGAGATGCCGGGCGCATCGCCATCGAGGCCGACCGGATCATCCTCGGTGATGACGATCCGGGTACCAGTCTCTACCGGGATTCCGGATTTTACGGCTACATCATCTCGCAGTCGCAATTCGGCAGCGAGGGTCGCGGCGGCGACATTTTTCTGGGCGCCCGGAAAATCCTGGTCCAGAACGGTTTCGCAGTGATCACCGCTTCGACCGAGGGATATCCCGACTACGGGATTTTCCCGGGATTCGGCGATGCCGGCGACATCACGGTCCGGGCTACCTCCCTGGAGATTCGCAACAAGGCACAGATCGTTTCCAACTCCTTCGGGGCCGGCAATGGCGGCACTGTCGATGTCGCGGCCGATGAGGTCCTGATTTCCGACAAAGACCGCAACGAAGTCATCAACTATGTGACCATGGCCGGGCTCTCTTCCCAGACGATCGATGCGAATGGAGGCCGGGTCAAGGTCGAGGCCGACTCGCTGACCCTGGAAGACGGCGGCCGCATCGGCACCGAGATTTTCGGCGACGGCACCGGCGCCGATGTCGTCATCGATGTCGGCACCCTGAAGGTTTCGGGCTTCGTGCCCGATGAAAGCCTGCTCATCCCCTACATGCTTTCGGCCATCGACGCCCGGGTTTTCGATACCGGCGCCACCGGGACCGGCGGCAGCATTGCGATCACCGCCGATCATATCCGGCTCGACAATGGCGGCGCCATCCGCACCGGTCTCTACAACAGTGCTCCCGGCAAGGCCGGCGATATCACGATCACCGCCGGAAACATCGAGATTGCCAGCCTCGGCCAGATCTATGCCGATTCCTTTCGCGGCAGCGGCGATTCCGGCGATATCGACATCTCGGCCCGGAACCTGACCATCACCGGCATCGGCGACACCCCCCCGCCGGAACCGTTCGATTTCGATTTTACCGGCATCTCGACAACCACCGATCAGGGCCAGGGCGGCACCATCAGTGCAGATATCGAAAACCACCTGGCCCTGATTCTTAAAGGCGGTATCCGGGCCAATACTTTAGGCGTCGGTACCGGCGGCGATATCGAGCTCAGCGCCGCCGATTTCAACCTCAACCGCGGCGGCATCATCAACAGCTCGAGCAGCGGTACCGGTAACGCCGGCAGCATCGGCTTAAAAGCGGTCGGGGAACTCTCGCTGGATCATGCCGCGATCACCACTGAAGCGAGTACTGATGCCGACGGCGGCAACATCGCGATCACCGCCGGAGACCTGCTCCATCTCTATTACAGCAAGATCACCTCCAGCGTCGGCGGCGGGCCGGAGACCACCGGCGGCAATATCACCATCGACCCGGACTACGTAATTCTCAATCACAGCCGGATCGTGGCCAACGCCTACGCCGGGACCGGCGGCAATATCGATATCGTCGCTAACACCTTCCTCGCCGACCCGCAGAGCCGGATCGACGCCTCCTCCCAACTCGGAGTCAGCGGTACAGTCGATATCCGGGCCCCGGTAACCAGCATCAGCGGTCTGGTCACCCCGCTCAACACGGAGTTCGTCCGGGCTGCGGAACTGCTTAAGGGACGCTGCCTGGCCCGGCTGCGGGAGGGCGGAACCTACAGCAGCTTTATTGTCGGCGGCCGTGACGGTCTGCCCTTTGAACCCGGCGGGCTGCTGCCGGGCACCTATTGAAATCGAGGCCCGCTATGAGATTGTCCGACAAATGTAAAGAAACGGGAACCTCGCCTTTTGTCTTCCTGCCGATCCTGACGATCATCCTCCTGGCCGCCCTGCCGGCCTTCTGCCAGTCTCCGGTTCTCGACTACACCGGACGGATCGAGGAGAAGCGACCGGAACTGCTTGAACACCGCCCGCCTCCGACCCGGCCCGAGGTCGTCCTGCCGACGCTACCGGCGCCGCCCCCGGAAAAAGGCCTGCCTGAAAGCTCGGACAAGGGAGTTTTCATCGACCGTATCGAGGTGACCGGGGTCACGACCTTCACCCCGGAGGAGATCAGCGCGATCACCGCGACTTACGAAAAACGTTTCCTGACGATGGCCGAAATGGAGACCCTCTGCCACGAACTGACCCGGCTTTATGTCAAACATGGCTATATCAATTCCGGCGCCGTCATCCCCGACCAGCAAACAACCGACAAGACACTGACGATCAGCATTATCGAAGGCCGGCTGACCACCATCAACGTGGTCGCAAGCGGTGATTTCGCCCCCGAATATTTCGAAAAACGGATCGCTCTCGATGCCGGTACCCCCCTCAATCTCACCACCCTGCAGAAACGGCTGCAGCTTTTCCAGCAGGATTCGCGGATCAAAAAGATCAGGGCCGAACTCAAACCCGGGGCCCGGCCCGGTGAAGCCGAACTGCGGCTCGAAGTGGAAACCAGACCACCGTTTTCGCTATGGACGGCATTCAACAACTACCAGTCGCCGACGATCGGCGAAGAACGCGGCATGGCGACGCTGGAGCACCAGAACCTGACCGGCCACGGCGACATCCTGCAGCTTACCGGCGAGTACTCCGAAGGGATCAAGGGGTTGATCGCTTGCGTTTACACCATCCCGATCAACGCCTCCGACACGACCCTCCAGTTCCGCTATTCCTACAATGACGAGGACGTGGTCGAGGAACTTTTCGGCCCCCTCGATATCGAGAGCAAGGAAGAGATCTATGGGGTCACCTTGCGGCATCCCGTCTACCGCTCACTGACCCAGGAGCTCGCCCTGGCCCTCTCCCTCGACCGGGAGACCAACAAAAACTATCTGCTCGGGCACCGTTTCTCCTTTTCGCCCGGGGAGAAGAAGGGGCGCTGCACCGTCGCCCCGCTCCGTTTTTCCCAGGAGTGGCTCTACCGGACCCAGCGCCAGGTCATCGCCGCCCGCTCCCGCTTCAGTTGCGGTCTGGATATCTTCGGCGCGACGATGAACCGTGATGACATTCCCGACGGCCATTTCTTCGCCTGGCTGGGCCAGGTCCAGTATGCCCGGATTCTCGATTTTCTCGATCTCCAACTCCTGGCCCGGGCCGATATCCAGTGCGCCGACCGTTCGCTGCTGCCGATTGAACAGATGGGCATCGGCGGCCGCTATTCGGTACGCGGCTACCGGGAAAACTGGATCGTTGCCGACCAGGCGCTGGTAGCCTCGGTCGAGACCCGCATCCCGCTGGTTCAGGATAAAGCCTGGGCCGAATATCTCCATTTCTGCCAGTTCTTCGATTACGGGGCCGGCGACAATGTCGATTACCCCAATCCCCCCGACTCCACCCTGGCCAGCATCGGTCTCGGTTTGAGATGGGGAGCGTGGCTGAACCAGCTGCCTTTCGACCTCCACGCCGATGCCGAAATCTACTGGGGATACCAGCTGCACCACATCGATCAACCCGAAAACGGCCCCCAGAACAATGGCGTGCACTACCAACTGGCGATCACCGGACATTTTTGAACAAGGAAAACAGTCATGGAGAAGATCTCGAAAAAGATCCGGCCGGAAAACGACCCGGTCCGGGCTCGGACCGATTTTGCCTTGGCTTACCGGGCGTCGCTGTGCCTGTTGGCCGTCGTCCTGCTCCTGCTCGGTCTCAGCGCCTGCGCCACTTCCCGCAAGAACGCAAACCCGGTTCCGGGCCCGGAACTGATGAAAACCGGGAAAACCGCCTTCCGCCATGGCCGCTTCGGCGATGCGGCGGCCGACTTTGCAGCCGCCGGTCAATGGTTCAAACAGCATCAGCCGTGGCCGGAAGAGTATGAAGCCCTGGTCTCAGCCGGCCAGGCTCTCTCTTTTGCCGGCATGCACCAACAGGCGCTCGACGATCTCCAAGAAGCCCGGGCCCGGGCCCGGAAGCATCAGGACC
>JAADEO010000160.1 GCA_013153415.1 Deltaproteobacteria bacterium | reverse complement strand
CAAGCTCAAGAAGCGGGGTGGCAGCGGCGGTCACAACGGAATCGGGTCGATTATCGAAAGACTCGGCAGTGATCTCTTCTGGCGTCTGCGTCTGGGTATAGGTCGTCCCGAACGGGGAGAAGATCCGGTCGCCTTCGTTTTGGCGCCGTTTGTTACCGATGAACTGCCGGTGGTAAGCGGGGTTCTGGCCCGGGCCCGCCAGGGACTGGAGCTGTTCCTGAGTGAGGGTGCGGTGGCAGCAATGAATTTTCTCAACCGCCCCTGGCCATTGGAAGAGGATCTGCCGGCGGGATCGGGATAGGACAAGTCAGCAATCAGTGTTTTCGGATATGTCTTCGGTCGACTGTCCGGAAAACACTATTATAAAGTATAAAGTAGTCCAAAGGGCAAGTTTTAACCATAACGTTTGACCAGTAAAAGGAGGGAATGTATGGAAAGTTATACCATGTACGCACCTATTCTGGGGGTTATCGGCCTCCTCTTCGCCGGGGTGCTCTACTCTTACGTTGTAAAACAGGGAGTCGGCAACGAGAAGATGAAGGAGCTCTCGGATGCGATTCACACCGGGGCCATGGCTTTCCTGAAACGTGAGTACAAGATTCTGGTGATCTTCGTGATCGTCGTTTTCGCGCTGCTTTACGGCCTGCTCAATGAGCAGACCGCTTACGCTTTCCTGGGCGGCGCCCTCTGTTCGGTGCTGGCCGGCTATTTCGGTATGGTAGCCGCTACCCGGGCCAATGTCCGGACCTCGGCCGCAGCCAACGAATCGGGCCAGGCCAAAGCCCTGAGCGTCGCTTTCAGCGGTGGCGCCGTCATGGGCATGAGCGTGGCTTCTCTCGGCCTGCTCGGTATCGGCGTGCTCTTCTATCTGTACGGCGGTTCGGTCGAGACCTCGACCTACATCAGCGGTTTCGCCATGGGTGCCAGCTCGATCGCTCTCTTCGCCCGTATCGGTGGTGGTATCTACACCAAGGCGGCTGATGTCGGCGCCGACCTCGTCGGTAAAGTCGAAGCCGGGATTCCCGAAGATGACCCCCGCAACCCCGCGACCATCGCCGATAACGTCGGTGACAACGTCGGCGACATCGCCGGAATGGGCGCCGATATCTTCGAGTCCTATGTCGGTTCGGTTATCGCGACCATCGCCATCGGTGCTACCGCCACCGGCGCCATCTACGAG
The DNA here is from genome assembly GCA_013153415.1 of Deltaproteobacteria bacterium. GTDB lineage: Bacteria > Desulfobacterota > Anaeroferrophillalia > Anaeroferrophillales > Tharpellaceae > JAADEO01. The sequence goes on along the minus strand of JAADEO010000160.1, from coordinate 3,372 downwards.
TCGGCCCGTTACACCTTCATGTGCTATCCCCTGATCGTCGTCATGATCGGTATCATCAGCTCGATGCTCGGTATCCTGTCGATGAAGATCCTCGAAAAATACAACCCTGCCGACGCCCTGCGTTACTGCACCTTCGTCGGCGCCGGCGCCCTCTTGATCGGTTCTTACTGGGCCGCCAAGTACATGGGCCTGCCGGTCGGTGTCTTCTGGGCTTTGACCTTCGGTTGCGCCTGCGGTATCCTGATCGGGATCACCACCGAGTACTACACCGCCGCCGGCCCGATCGTCAAGATCGCCGAGGCCAGTAAGACCGGTCCCGCCACCAACATCATCACCGGCCTGGCCGTGGGTATGGAAAGTTGCGCCATTCCGGTACTTTTGATCTGCGCCGCGATCTTCGGCGGTTACAAGTTCATCGGCCTCTACGGTATCGGCATCGCCGCGGTCGGTATGCTGGCCACGGTCGGGGTTACCATGTCGGTTGACGCTTACGGCCCGATCGCCGATAACGCCGGCGGCATCTCCGAGATGTGTGGTCTGGGTGAAGAGACCCGCAAGATCACCGACGGTCTCGATGCCCTGGGTAACACCACCGCCGCTATCGGTAAAGGTTTCGCCATCGGTTCCGCCGCCCTCACCGCTCTGGCCCTGTTCTCGGCCTACAGCTCTGCGGTCGGTCTGAAAGTCATCAACCTGACCAACCCGATGGTGGTTATCGGTCTGTTCATCGGTGGCATCATTCCTTTCATGTGCGGCGCCCTGACCATGTCTTCGGTCGGTAAAGCGGCTTACGCCATGGTCGAAGAAGTTCGTCGCCAGTTCCGCGAGATTCCCGGGATCATGGAAGGTACCGGCAAACCCGAGTACGAAAAGTGCGTTGACATCTCCAGCGCTGCCTCCCTGCGCGAGATGGTCGTGCCCAGCCTGATGGCGGTTATCGCTCCGATCGCGGTCGGTTACTTCCTCGGTGCTGAAGCCCTCGGCGGGATGCTCGCCGGTGCTACCCTGACCGGTGTTTTCATGGCTCTTTTCATGGCCAACGCCGGTGGTGCCTGGGATAACGCCAAGAAGTACATCGAGCAGGGTCATATGGGCGGCAAGGGTTCCGAAGCCCACAAAGCCGCGGTTACCGGTGACACCGTTGGTGACCCCTTCAAGGATACCTCCGGTCCGGCCATGAACATCCTGATCAAACTGATGTCGATCGTTTCCCTGGTCATCGCCCCGTTGCTGATGAAACTCTAGGAATTAACGTCGATTTATGCTAGAAAGAGGGCCGGCGTCTGAAAAGGCGCCGGCCTTTTGCGTTGTCAACAGAAGTAAGTTTCCGGATCACTCCGGATGATGTCAACCCGGTGGTTACGGGGCAGCAGGAGATTTTGGAGAGATAAATTATGTCGGGTCACAATAAATGGAGCAGTATCAAGCACCGCAAAGGTGCCGTGGACGCCAAGCGTGGTAAAATCTTTACCCGGATCATCAAGGAGATCATCGTTGCCGCTCGGGACGGTGGCGGCGATCCGGACATGAACCCCCGTTTGCGGACGGCGGTGGCGGCGGCCAAGAACGCCAATATGCCCAAAGACAACATCGAACGGGCGATCAAAAAAGGAACCGGAGAACTCGAGGGCGCCAGTTACGAAGAGTTTTCCTATGAAGGCTATGGCCCTGGTGGCGCTGCAGTCATGCTCGACATCCTGACCGACAACAAGAACCGGGCCGCAGCCGAGGTCCGCCATATCTTCAATAAATGCAACGGTAACCTGGGTGAGAACGGCTGTGTCGCCTGGATCTTCGAGACCAAGGGCGTGATCGTCTGCGAACGCGACAAGGTGGATGCCGAAGCCCTGTTCGAGCTGGCCCTGGAAGCTGGAGCCGACGATGTAATCGATGAAGAAGGTTCCGAGACTATCGAGATCCACACCGCGCCAGAGACCTTTGAAGAGGTGCGCCAGGCCCTGGAAAATGAAGGTATAGAGATGATTTCGGCCGCAGTCGACAAGATTCCCTCCAATACCGTCTCCCTCGAAGGCAAAGCGGCCGAGCAGATGCTGCGGCTGATGGACATGCTCGAAGACTGTGATGATGTCCAGAAGATCTACTCCAATTTCGATATCGATGAAGCTTTCATGGAGGAGTTACAGAAATAGATGTTGGTGTTAGGGGTGGATCCCGGCAGTTCGGTGACCGGTTTCGGTTTCGTGGAGATGAAGAACGGCCAGCTTGAGTACCGTCACGATGAACAGTTGCGACTGCCTTCCCGGGCCGATGCCGGGTCCCGCTTGGCCCGCCTTTTCGACCATACCAGTGAGCTTTTACATAAGTACCGGCCGGAACTGCTGGCGGTTGAGGGTATCTTTTACGGCGGCAACGCCAAGAGTATGCTGGTTCTGGGACAGGCGCGGGGAGCGGTGCTGGTCGCGGCGGCGAAATTTGCACTCGCTATCCATGAATACCCGCCGGCTCAGGTCAAGCAGGCGGTGGTCGGTTACGGCAGGGCCAGCAAAGAGCAGATCCAGCATATGGTGAAACTGCTCCTGAAACAAGAAAAACTGGCTGGGGAGCACGCGGCTGACGCTTTGGCGATCGCCATTTGCCACCTCCACTCCACCTCATTGCAGGGGCGGTTGTCATGATCGGCCGGATTCGGGGGACTCTGATCTACAAGGATGCTACCGAAGTGATGGTCGAAGCCGGAGGGGTCGGCTATCGTCTCCAGGTTTCCGCCGCTACCGCCGGTCGATTGCCGGGGTTGGACGAAGAAGTCATCCTCTGGGTCACGACCCGGCTCAAGGAAGATGCCATCCAGCTTTACGGTTTCGCCGAACAGCGGGAACAGGCGATGTTCCTGCGGCTGCTCAAGGTCAGCGGCGTCGGACCAAAGCTCGCCTTTACGATTATTTCCGGCGGCGATGTCGGCCGCCTGGAACAGCAGCTTATCAATCAGGAGGTCGACGCCCTCTGCAAACTGCCCGGAGTCGGAAAGAAGCTCTCCCGCCGTCTGATCCTGGAACTCGGCGAGGCTCTGAAGAAGGAACTCGGTTCCCTGGCCACTTCCGGGTCGGAAACGGAAGATGGTTTCATGTCTCGGGCCGACAGTGATGCTGGAAACGAACTGATGGCAGCCCTTGAAGCTCTTGGGTATCGCAGTGCCGAGGTCGAAACCACGGCTGCCAAAATCCTTTTTCATCATCCCGGAGAGAAGGTCGAAACCCTTTTGAAACAGGTTCTGCAGGAGCTCCATCGTGGTTGAGGAACGCCTTCTCGAACCGGCCCTGATTTCTGCCGATAACGAGGTCGAGGAGGGACTGCGTCCCAAGCAGTTGGTCAACTACGTCGGCCAGCGGAAAGCGGTAGCCAATCTCAAGGTTT
>JAADEO010000242.1 GCA_013153415.1 Deltaproteobacteria bacterium | reverse complement strand
AACCCGGTGAGAATCACAACCAATAAAGTGTTCAGAAAACCGATGGCCCCGCCGATACGGATAAAAAGAAAGATCTCCAGGGCCGGGATCAGGGTGAAAGCCAGAAAAAGTTTTAGCACGCCAAGTCCCCTTTAGTTTCAGGTTGGGCAACAGACATCGCCGTCCTGATCGCGAGCCGGCGACCCGGACGGAGCTGTCGCCCCGTTATCCAATAGTGCCCATCCCCGGGGTAAAAGTCAAGTGCTGTACGGATACCGACACCTTTTCCCATCCGTAATCATCAACCCTGCCGGGGAAGATTGCTAACACCAGGGATTTCTTCCCTGGCAACTCCAGGAGTCCAAGCCATGAAACAGATTCTTCTGATCGTCATGCTGGCGGTTCTCATGCTGGCGGCCGGCCCGGCCTTCGCCGGTGATCAAAACGGCATCGCCATTGTCAAAAAGACCAAGGGCCGGGTTACCGTCAAACGACATGACCAGGTTCTGCCCGTCCAGACCCACGACAACCTGCAGGCCGGCGACATCCTGATTACCGGACTCCAGAGCCAGGTCGGAATCATCTTCGCCGACGGCAGTGTCCTCTTCCTCGAAGAGAACAGTTTTCTCAGGATCAAAGAGTTTGTTTTCAAACCCCTGGAAGACAACTTCAAATTCAAACTCTACATGAAAAAAGGAACCGCCCTCTTTGAAAGCGGCAAAATCGGCAAACTCGCACCCAAGAGTTTCGAATTCGAGATCCCCAAGGGAACAATCGGGATCCGGGGCACCAAATTTCTGGTCGAGGTCAAATAAAATGAATTTGGACAATTTTTCTCCCAAACAATTCCGTTTTCCCTTGCTGGTGCTGCTGGTGACCGTGCTGACAGCCTGCTGTCCCTCCAGCCGGGTCGTTCTGCTCGATTCGGGCAAAACCGCCAATGCCGTCGTGGTCAAGACCACCGGCGGCGAGGTACTGCTGGACCAGCCCAACACCTACACCGAGCTGGCGGCCGCGGACCAGCAGCCGGCTCCGGCCCGTAAACTCACTCCCGACGAAATCGAAAAACGATACGGGAAAATACTCCGCGCAGCACCGAAACCCCCGGCCAGTTTCCTCCTCTATTTCAAAGCGGGAGCGACCGAGCTGACGGAAAATTCGCGGCAGTTGCTGCCCCGAATCCTCGCCGCCATCCGCAAACGGGCGCCCTGTGAGATCAGCATCATCGGCCACTGCGATCGCACCGGCTCCCGGGAATACAACATCCGGCTCTCGCTGGCCCGGGCCCAGGCGGTACATGAATGGCTGAAAACGAACGGCGCCGCGGACCAGAGTTTCAAGGTGGAATCCTATGGCGAGGAAGACCCCCTGATTCTAACTCCTGACGGGGTTGCCGAGCCCCGCAATCGGCGAGTGGAGATACTCATCCGCTGATGGCGATGAAAACTTTCTCCAAGATAGCCGCGGTCATCGCCGTCGCGACCCTCCTCCACCTGCTGATCAATCTGAGCGGAATCATCCCTTTCTTCGATTACCGCTTCTTCGATGTCATGGCCCGGACACAGGCCAAGCCTGAAATCCGATCGGCGGGATCGACCGTCGTCGTTACGATCGATGAAGACAGCCTGGCGAAACTGGGGCAGTGGCCCTGGCCCCGGATCGTTTTGGCCAAGATTCTTCGGGAGATTCTGACCCAGCACCCGGCCGCCGTCGGCTTCGACATCTTCTTTCCCGAAGCCGATCGCACCTCTCCCACCCAACTGAAGGATTTCTACCGGGATTTTCTCGCTGCCGACCTCAAGATAAGCGGTTTTCCCCAGGGTCTGGGCAATCACGACCTGGTTTTCGCCAACGCCCTCAGTGCCGGTCCCACCGTTCTGCCCTTGCTCGCCTCACAGGTCTCCGGTCCGACCCGGCAGACGACCGCCACCCGCCCACATCTCTTTCGGAAATTGCTCAGGCTACCCAAGGGTCTGAAACTTCCGGTCTGCAACCACCTGCTCTGCAACCTGCCGGTGCTGCAGCGGGCGGCCGACGGTTTCGGTTTCATCAACGCCTCGGTCGATACCGACGGCATCCTGAGGCGGCAGCATCTGGTCTTCCGCTACCGGGACCGGGGACTGCCCAACCTGGGCCTGGCGATGCTGAGCGAAATCGATCCCGACATCGAAATCCGGGCTCCGGCCAGCGCCTGGGAGCCCCTGACCATCCATTTCGCCGACAAGGTGATCCGGACGAATCACCAGGGCGAGTTTCTCAACCCCTTCTACCACCGGGATTCGTTCCGGCTGATCTCGGCCGCCCGACTGATCTCGGGAGATGTTCTCCCGGGTTTTTTCACCGGGAAAATGGTTCTGATCGGAGCCTCGGCCGCAGGCCTCTACGACCAGTTCATCACCGCCAGCGGCGAGATCCTGCCCGGGGTCTTCGCTCACGCCTCACTGATCGAAAACTTCCTGCGGGGAGATGGGTTCTACCAACTCGAGATCTTCAAAATCTTCTTTCTGTTGCTCTCCGGCCTCTTTTCGATGGTCATCCTGGTGCTGGTCGTCAATCGCAGCTATCTACTCTCCTGGGGACTCTACCTGAGCGCGTCGGCGATCGCGATTGCCGCCACCTGGCTGGCTTTGAACCATGGCTGCTATATCTCCGTGGGCTATTTTCTGACCCCGTTTTCCCTGGTTTTTTTCCTCATTTCGATGTTTTTCGCGGTCCTCCATTACGTGGAGCGTAAACGCTTCCTCGAAGATCTGGAAGGAGCCCACTGCGCCACCATCGACAGTATGACCATGGTGGCCGAAAGTCGGGACGTCGAAACCGGCAACCACATCATCCGCACCAAAGAGTATGTTATCACCCTCGCCCGGGCGCTGTCGCAAAAAGGCTATTTCCGCTGGGAAATCACCCCCCACATCATCGACCTGCTCTACCGGGCCGCCCCCCTGCACGACATCGGCAAGGTCGGCATCCCGGACGAGATTCTCCGCAAACCCGGGCTCCTCAGTGAAAACGAGTTCAAAATCATGCGGACCCATGTCGACATCGGCCGTACGATAATCGAAAACGCCATCAACAACTATAACAAGACCAACGAGTTCCTCACCATCGCCGCCAACATCACCTATACTCACCACGAACGCTGGGACGGCAAGGGTTACCCACAGGGTCTGAAAGAACACGAGATCCCCCTCGAAGGCCGAATCATGGCCTTAGCCGATGTTTACGACGCCCTGATCAACGAACGCTACTACAAGCCTCCCATCTCCTTTCTCGACGCAGAACAGCTCATCGCCCGGGAAAGCGGCAGACATTTCGACCCCATCATCGTCAAGACCTTTCTCGAGTGCCGCCCAAAATTCAGACAGATCGCCCTCCGCTTCAGGGAAGACGGGGAAAATACGCGGATACGGTTTCTCGAATAAATTCCAAGCCCCCGGCCCCCTCCGGTTCCGGAAAGACCCCGGGCTTCCCTCCCTTCCCCAGAGCCACACCCACCTTTTTCATGGGAAAAAACTTGATTTTTTGAAAATAAACCAATATTATCAGGATTAGATTTATCGAGAAACCGGCAAGAGTAACATTTCACCTCTTCAAGGAGTTGACCATGTGGGAATATACAGACAAAGTAAAAGAGCACTTCTTAAATCCCCGCAATGTCGGGGAGATCGAAAACCCGGACGGGATCGGTGATGTCGGCTCGCTCTCCTGCGGCGACGCCCTGCGTCTGACTTTCAAGGTCGACGACGAAGACCGCATCGTCGACGCCAAGGTCAAGACCTTCGGCTGCGCCAGCGCCATCGCCGCCGGCTCGGCCCTGACCGAGATGATGATCGGCAAGACCGTCGACGAGGCCGCCCAGATCACCAACCAGCAGATCGCCGATTATCTCGGAGGCCTGCCCAAGGAGAAGATGCACTGCTCGGTGATGGGTCACGAAGCCCTGGAGAAGGCGATCGCCTACTATCGCGGCACCCCGATCGAAGAGAAGGAGGGCAACGTGGTCTGCGAATGTTTCGGGGTCACCGACCTGGAAATCATCAAGGCGATCCGGGAAAACCGCCTGACCACGGTCGAGGAGGTCACCAACTTCACCAAGGCCGGGGGCGGCTGCGAACGCTGCCACGGCGACATCGCCAAGCTGATTCTCGAAACCCAGAATCAGCCCCTGCCGGAGGACAAGCCCAAGCTCACCAACATCCAGAAACTGAAACTGATCGAAGAGACCATCGAACGGGAGATCCGCCCCTCGCTGCAGCTCGACGGCGGCGATGTCGAACTCATCGACGTTGTCGGCAACCGGGTTCTGGTCGCCACCCGAGGCGCCTGCTCCTCCTGCAAATCGGCGCCGATCACCCTGAAGAACCTGGTCGAGGCCAAGCTCAGGGAGTTCGTCACCCCGGATCTCGTGGTCGAGGAGGCGCCGAAATGAAACCGATCTACGTCGACAACAACGCCACCACCCGGGTCGCGCCCGAGGTTTTCGAGGCCATCAAGCCCTACTTCTGCGAAGAGTACGGCAACCCCTCGAGCATGCACTCGGTCGGCGGCCGGATCGGCCCCAAGATCCGCGAGGCCCGGGCCCAGG
>JAADEO010000099.1 GCA_013153415.1 Deltaproteobacteria bacterium | reverse complement strand
GGATAAGGCTTTTTTCGGTTTTCTTCTTCTCCCTGATATCGATCCCGAAGCCGACGATCAGGTCTTTGCCTTCGAAGGTCGCCAGGTAGGATGACACCAGAAAAGGTATCATCTCGCCACTCTTGCTCCGGATCAGGTATTCGTGGGAAAGGAGCTCGTCCCGGTTCTCCAGCATCCTCACCCGTGCCTGAGCCAGGGCCTGTTGCTCCTCCTCGAGCAGGGCCAGAATCGACAGCCCGAGCAGTTCGTTCTCATGATAGCCGAGAATCCTCTCGCACTGCTGGTGGTTGTATTTGACCAGAACGAAATTCCCTTCTTCATTCTGCTCATAGACAAAGACCAGTCCCGGCATTCCCTGGAAGATACTCTCAATCAGGTTCTGGCTGCGATTGAAATCCCGGGTCCGTTCCTTGAGCAGAACCTGCAGGCGTTCCTGGAAAAGGCGGTTTTCCTCAAGCAGCCTGGCTTTTTCCAGGGATTTATTGACCACGTGCTCTACTGAGGCCATGTCGCTGACCGGTTTGATTATATAATCCCAGGCTCCCTGGCGTAGGGCTTCGAGGGCATCATTCAGGAGGCCTGCCCCGGAGAGTACGATCAGGGGCGTTTCCGGGGCTTCGGCGGCAATAATTCTGATAACCTCGAGTCCGCTCATTCCCGGTATGCGCAAGTCGCAGAGAATCACCTCCGGTTTCCGGGTCCGAAAGAGTTCTATCCCCTGGCTGCCGTTTGCAGCTCCCAGAACCTGAAAACCGCTATCTTCGAAGTGGGCTTGCAAACTCCGTCGCAGGGCCGGTTCGTCATCGATGGTCAGAATTGTTTTTCCGGAGAAATCCAAAGGTCGCTCTCCCGCTCGGCAAGATACCCGGTCTGCCGGTTTCCTGATGCCCGCTGATCCCTGGGGCTGGCAAGGCGGAAACAAAACAGAATATTTTTTAACCAACATTATATCTCAGATTCAGGGCCCGAGTGCAACCGATAAAATGTTTTAGATACTTGAGAAATCACCTGATGACCTCATGGTCCGGTCGCTTTCGGGACTATTGATTGATTATCAGTGAAATTACTGGCTTGTTTCGCCAGCGGAAGATCGTTTGCTCGTCTTCGGGAAATCCTGCCATGGCGGGTGGAAGCGTGGTGGTACCAAGCTGTTTTTTGCGTAATTTTCGCTTTGTGTCGAGTTCATTATGGTTTTAGAGTTGTTTTTTATTTTCATCCGTGTAAACTAATCCGGTATGGTAGACGTCCGGTGCTGTCGCCATCATTGTCGGGTGGGGGATTGCCCGGGACGTTTTCACAGGAAACGGATGCCGGATATATTCAGTTGTCGCAATTGTCGAAAGTGAGTCTGATGTCATGAACGAACCGGTGTGGATCGTTATCCCGGCCCGCTACTCCTCCAGTCGTTTTCCGGGTAAACCGCTGGCCGACCTGCGCGGCCGGCCGATGATCCTCTGGGTTCTGGAGGCTTGTTTATCGGTCGGAGGGGCGCAGGAGGTGGTGGTCGCCACCGATGACGAGCGGATAGCCGCTGTGGTGCGTCAGGCCGGGGGGCGGGTCGAGATGACCGCATCCTGCCATCAGAGCGGTACCGAGAGAGTCGCGGAAATCGCCCGGCGGTATCCGGAGATAAAATGGTTCGTCAATGTCCAGGGCGATGAGCCGGGGATCGATCCGGAACTGGTCGCACGCCTGATCCGGAGCCTGGTCAAGGCTGGAAATCCCCGGTTGGTGGTTTCCGCCGCCGCCCCCCTGGCGGGTGAGGAGGAATACCTGTCGCCCCATGTGGTCAAGGTCGTGACCTCGATTGCCGGCCGGGCTCTCTATTTTTCCCGTTCGCCCATCCCTTTCTATCGTGAAGGGACGATCCCGGAGCGACTCGGATCGAAGCATTTGGGCATCTATGGCTACAGTGGTGACTTTCTGCGTCAGCTCGGAACTTTGGCGCCGGGGAGGTTGGCGATGGCGGAGAACCTGGAGCAGCTCAACTGGCTCGAAAACGGCTATGCCATCCACATTCTCGAGTGTACCGCGGCCTGGCCCGGGATCGATACCCCTGAAGAGCTGGCGGCCTTTGCCGCGGCCTGGCCCGGCCTGCGGTCGCATCCCGACGGGGAGCCGGGCGAATGAGTGATTGGATCGAGATCAATAAAGACGACCGCCATATCCGGAGGGAGCGGGAAAAGGCCCGGCAACTGCGGCAGACTCAATACTGGCAGCGTTTGCTGCAACAGGGGATCTGCCACTATTGCGGCCGAAAATTTTCACCGGCGGAACTGACTATGGACCATGTCGTCCCTCTGGCCCGGGGCGGCAAGAGCGTCCGGGGCAATGTCGTGGTCTGTTGCCGGGAGTGCAACAGCCGCAAGAAATACAAAACCCCGGTGGAGATGATTTTAGAGGAGTTATAGATGGGAGAAGCTGGTTTGAAACCGGATATCGAAGTAGGCGTGACGACGGAAGCTTTCGCTATCAATGAAATCTATGAGCGTTTCGTCGGCCGCGAGAGCACTGCGACCGGAACCATCGTCATGCATCACGGCCGGGTCAAGACCCCGGGCAAGGTAGTGCCCGATTTCAGCCGGGTCAGTCTCGATGCTCTGGTCGATAATGTCAATGAGGCGTTGAAGACCATCGCCCAGGATGCGACCTGGAAATTTCACCTCCACCAGATCCTCATCCTGCACCGTCTGGGCAGTATCGGACCGGGCGATGATGTCCTGCTGGTCATCTGTTCTTCGATGACCCGCAAAGAGTCTTTTGCCGCTTGCGCCTGGATTGTCGATGAGATCAAGAAGGAGAAGATTATCGCCCTGCGCGAGCTGTCTTGAGAAAAAGGAACCCGGCCGGACTCCGGATGAAGCGGCCGGGACTTGCGGGCGATTGCTCAGAATGCGCCGAGCTGGCAGGGTTTGATCTTGATTTTGAGATATTCGCAGACCGCGGTCACCTCCCGTTTCTGCAGGTCGAAAGTCGTAGCCAGCTCCCAGGCGGCGGCGCAGGAGAGCCGTCCGTTGGCGAGTTTCTCTTCCAGGGCCCGGCGCAATTCGGCGGAGGGCTCCACCGGGGCGATCGGGTCCCGGTCCCGGCTTTTGTCGAAAAGACCGAGCTGACAGCCGACTATGCGGATTTCGAGCAGGTCTATGACCCGGCCGATTTCGGCCGGAGGAGTGCCGGTTTCGGTGGCGATGTGGTGGGCCGTGCGGCAGCTGATCTCCTGATTTTTGGCGGCTTCGAGGATTCGCTCGCGCAGCTTCTCGGGAATGGTTCGGTCCGTATGCTTGGCCGGATATTTACCGGTATCCAGATGGGTCATGGGTCATTCTCCCTGGGTTTTGCCGTCGGTTGATATCGGGGTTGAGGCGATGGTTTTCGTATCACCACTTTTCTTGGCGGTTTTCTTGTCCCCTGCCACCTGGCAGGCGGGCCGCATTCAGGTCGAGACTCCCATGCGGGGCAGAATGTGGGCCTGAAGCAGGTACCAGGCGACGACGAAAACCAGGATCAGCAGAATCTCTTTCATTTCGGTAGAACTCCTGATTGGAAGGTTGTTTCCGGGGATTGGTATTGTTTCCCGATGGTTTTGAATCTAGGTCTTCGGTCCGGATTAGTCAACCCGGTAGACATCCAGGGTTTTTCGGCCCCACTCCAGAGCCCGTTCGTGGGAGTTGAAGAAAAGGTCCAGCCTTCTCGGACCTTTGATAGCTGAACCATGGTCTTCGACGACCCCGTAACCGTAGCCCGGGATGTAGAAACGAGTGCCGAACGGGTAGTATCTGGTGTCCGCCGCCAGGGTGCCGTCCCGGGGAAACCAGAGCCAGGGGAAAAGCAAGTACCAGGGACGTTTGAAAAGTCCGGGGTTCGGTTCATGGGGTTTGGTGCCGCTGGAGGTCAGACCACTGTATTTTTTGCCCTTGTTCCGGCCGGTGGAGATGTAGCGGTTCCAGAAGTCGAGTTTGAGGAATTTCCAACTGCCCCGTTCCCAGCCGCAGCACTTGCTGCAGCCGCAGTAGGCCGTGGTTTCGATGCGGATGGTCTTGCCCCGGCCGGCGCAGGCGCTGAGCAGCAGAAGGACTGCGAGGCTGGCGCAGAGCAGTAGACGGCGGCGACCCGCCGGCAGGAAAGACGGCGGCGGGAACGAAGGGGGTTTGGGGGCGGTCGTTCCGGAAAGGTTTTGCTCAAAGGTCGTTGTCGCAGGCATCTTGAACTCCAGATTCCAGACCTTACAAGGAAAATAAAAGATGAATTTTATTGCCAAGCTTGAACAAGCGCAGACTGTAAACGATTCCTTGCTATGCGTCGGTCTCGATCCCGTGCTGGAACGTCTGCCGGCGGTCTGCCGACGGGAGAAAATGCCTTTTCTGGCTTTCAACCGGGCCCTGATCGAGGCCACCGCCGATCTTGTTTGCGCCTATAAACCGCAGTTCGCCCATTATGCCGCGCTCGGAGCTGAAATCGAGCTCGAAGCCACCATCGCCTATATCCACCAACATTATCCGGCGATTCCAGTCATCCTGGATGCTAAAAGGGGGGATATCGGGAGTACGGCGGAAAAATATGCGGAAGAAGCGTTTTCACGTTATCAGGC
>JAADEO010000105.1 GCA_013153415.1 Deltaproteobacteria bacterium | reverse complement strand
ATCGGCTCGCTGGTATCGGGAATCCCGTAGGTGATATCGACGTGGATCTGTTCCAGATCCCGACGATAGAGCGAAACCATACCCCGCTTCATCCCGGTAAGTTTGGCCAGGCGCACCAGGATGGCCTCCATCGTACTCTGGAAATCCTGTTCCCCGGCCAGCAGTTCAGCGATCTCCGACAAGGCCTTGAAATATAATTGCAAGGTCTCGGCCATCTCTAATCGGCCCCGGCAACCATCAAGCCGGCCGGCAATTGCAGAGATTGCCCGTCGGGGGCTTTGAGCCGTACCCGACCATGGATGGCAATCTTATCAGGGAAAATCATATCACCTTCCACCACCAGTTCCCGGCAATCGGCCAGTGATGGCGGTCCGCCCGGGAAACGGCGCTCGAAATCATCGATCATCCGGTAGAAACGCGGATCGAGACGAACTACCGGCACCCGGCCAGAAGAGGTGGCCAGGCGGACGGTGAAGTCCTTCTCCAGCCGGTAGGCGTCGGAACGAACGGCAACCAGATCGTCAGTGGTTTTGACCGGGGCGAAACGGGTACGCGGCACCCGCAGGGCACAGGCTCCGGCAAAAACCCCGATCGCGCTGCCCATCGCCGTCTCCAGCTGGCAGATCGGAGTGGAATCGGGACGACGGGGATCGACCGGTTTGCGGTTGACGATCAACGGCAACTCCAGACATCCGTCATTCTCATCCAATTTCCGGGCCAGGGCCCGCAGATCGAGCCAGAGAGAGTTGGTGTTGAAATAGCGATAACGTTCCACATCCTGAAAACGCTCTTTTTCCGCAGCCGGGCACTGGGCCGCTTCACGCAGCAGAAACCCGCCATCACCCTTTCTGCAGGCCAAATGCCCCCCCTTGCGGTCGGCAGCGGTACGGTCGGCAACCTCCATCATGAATGGAACCTGTTCCCGAACGAAATATCCGAGAATGGCGGGATCGAGCACCGCCCCGAGATTGTCGGCATTACTGACGAAAGCGTATTGGAAACCATGTTCCAACAGAGCTTCCAGGGTACCGCTGGTAACCAGGGCGGGATAGAGGTCACCATGTCCGGGCGGACACCACTCGAGTTCAGGATTCTCCGGGCAGTTCACCGGCAGCAGGGAATCGCGACAGAGTTTGGGAATCCGATGCTGCACGAAGGTAAGCGGCAGACCGGGCCGCTCCAGTTCGGGATAGGCGGAAAGCTTCTCCCGGGTATCCTGTTCGGTGGCCATGCTGTTCATCAACAGCAACGGGACTCCGGCGGCCAGGGCCTGGCGGGCGATAATATCGAGAAAAGTCAGTCCTTCCTTGACCACCAGCAATGATTTGGCCCGGTCAAGACCCATCCCGGTACCGAGTCCGCCATTGAGTTTGACCAGAACCGTCCGGGAAAGCGCCCGGCGACCGATCTCGGCACACTCCTCGGGCAGGCGTTCGGCATCGGGAAGGTCACTTACCGGCTCGATTTCAGTTTCCGAAATCTCACCGTTTTCACCGGCCAGCAGACGACGATAGTAGAGGGACAGGGTATCAATCGCGAGCTCGGGCATGCCGACAGCCCGCATGCGCTCGTCCAAATGGAGAAATCTCTCCCGAAAAACCATTTCCAGATCCGCATTACCATTCATGACTTTTCCGCGGCCTCCCGTAAAGCCCTCAGCAGAGCTTTGTAGTGGACATCGGCAGCCAGGTGAACCGGACTTTTACCCCAGAGTGGATCCCAGCCTGCAGGATCGGCACTGCAATTGAACTGGACATCGAGCCCGTAACGGGTCGCGGCCTCCTCCACTTCCATGCCGATCAATTTTTCCAGGGCCCGCCAGGTCGCCCCGCAGGGCGCCCCGCGCCGCACCCTCACCGATTTGATTTTACCATCCTCGACTTCAGCCTTAAACTCCGGAGTCCCGTAAAGCTCTCCGTAACGACCCAGCCAACCCAGCCGGGGCAGGGAACATCATATCGGCGGCGTCGCCACCAGGTCGGCAGCGGGATACTTCCTGGCCGAAGCCACGAGGGGGATCCCGGCCGCCCGACAACGGGCAAACAGCTCGGCCACGAGATCAGGATGGCGCAGGAAACCCAAAACCAGGTCGGCTTCGATCTCTTCCGGCAGGTGGTCTCCAGGCTCATCGATCAGGGGCGGCAGTGCCGCATCGATCGAGAAAATCTCCAGCTCGAACTCTCCCGGGGTGTAATGCCTGATCCCGGCGATCTTCTTCTCACCACTGCCGCGCTCCTGGAATACCATAATTTTCATACGGATATAACCTAATTTCAGGAAAATTCAAATTCTCTATCTCTCCCCCCCGTTACCGGCGCCTGCCAGCGAACAGGAAGATTGCGGTGGTCCCCAAAACCGCCTCATGGCCTAGCAGATTTTCCCGTTTAATGCAATTTCAAAGCCCGACCAAGAGCAACAAAATCACCCCTGATGCAAAAAATATCTGCAACAGTGCCAAGACAACAAACAAACGCCAAAAAAACCAAAAGCCCCTAGCGGAAAATCCGCTAAGGGCTTGAAATGATTGGCGCGCCAGGGAGGACTCGAACCCCCGGCCTACGGATTAGAAGTCCGTTGCTCTATCCAGCTGAGCTACTGGCGCAAGGATGAAATCTGGAAAAAATTATTTTTTCGACTCGTTCTCGCTTTCGGCAGCCAGCCCGGGGAGCTTGGTCTCGTAGTTACAATTTTTTTGCGGACAGCGCAAGATTTTATTGCCACCGCCTCGGGATTGCTTCTCGACCAGGAAGGGATAGTCGCACTGAGGACAAGCCATGGGGTAGGGTTTGTCCCAGGTGGCGAACTTGCATTGAGGATAACGGTTGCAAGCGTAGAAAACCTTGCCCTTACGGGATTTTTTCTCTACCAGCTCACCATCGCAGCCCTCTTCCGGACAGGCCACCCCGGTACCTACCGAACTGGTATATTTACATTCGGGATAGTTGGAGCAGGAGATAAATCGACCATAGCGGCCATTTCTCAGCTTGAGAGGGCTGCCACATTCGGGACAGGCACCGACATCGACCGGACTCTCCTCGAGACCGTTCTCACCGCTGTTCCCGTTGAGATCGCGGGTATTTTTGCATTCGGGGAAATTGGGACAGGCCAGGAAACGACCGTTACGTCCCCATTTGACCACCATGTTGGCCCCGCACTTCTCACAGATCTCGTCGGTTACCTCCTCTCCCGCCTTCTTGGTGTCACGCATGGTCTCCAAAGCGGTCTCCAACTGCGCTGTGAAAGGACGGTAGAAATCGGCGAGCAAAGCCTGCCAGTCGCGCTCACCCTCCTCTATCTTATCGAGTTCGGCCTCCATGCCGGCCGTAAAGGAGATATCGAGAATCTCGGGAAAGCTCCGCTTGAGCAGTTCGGTAACCAGTTCGCCGAGATCGGTGGGATAGAAGCGTTTTTCCCGCAACTCGACATAACCGCGGTCCTGGATCGTCGACATGATCGCGGCGTAAGTGGACGGCCGGCCGATCCCCCTCTCCTCGAGTTCCTTGACCAGGGTACTCTCGGTGAAACGGGGCGGCGGCTGGGTGAAATGCTGTTTCGGTACAATCGTATTGAGCTTCAGAATTTCACCTTTCTGCAGAGGCGGAAGCTCGGTTTCGGCGGCATTTTCATCACCGCCGTTGGCATTGTCACGCCCCTCTTCATAAAGGACCAGGAAACCATCGAACAACCGGCGTCGGCCAACGGCCCGGAACTGGTACTTGTCACCAGCCATGATCGAAACCGTGGTCTGATAATAACGGGCCGGACTCATCTGACTGGAAACAAAGCGCCGCCAGATCAGATTATAGAGACGGAACTGGTCCCGATCGAGATATTTTTCGATCTCCTCGGGAAAATTCATTACCGAGGTCGGCCGGATCGCCTCATGGGCATCCTGGGAAGCATTACGATTCTTATAAACATTGGGTTTGGCCGGCAGGTAGTCGCGACCGAATCGTTTTTCGATGCATTCCCGACACTCGGCCAGGGCCGAATCGGCCACCCTGACCGAATCGGTACGCATGTAGGTGATCAACCCGACCGGGCCGGAACCCAGCTCGATACCTTCGTAAAGCTGTTGAGCCACCCGCATCGTCTTCTTGGCACTGAACCCGAGTTTGCGAGCCGCTTCCTGCTGCAGTTTACTGGTGATAAAAGGCGGAGTCGGACGACGACGGCGCTCTTTCTGCTCGACCTCAGTGACCTTGAACTCCGAACGCCCGGCCTCGGCGACAATTTTTTCCGCACTCTCCCGGTCACCGACCTCGGCCTTTTTCCCTTCGACCTGGTGCAGACGGGCTTCGAACGGCGGCGGTTGCGAGCCCTCCACGGCGGCCGTGATACTCCAGTACTCGACCGGAACAAAGGCCCGGATCTCGGCCTCACGATCGCAGACCAGGCGTACCGCCACCGACTGCACGCGACCGGCGGAAAGTCCCCGACGTACGGTTTTCCAGAGCAAGGGACTTATTTTGTAACCGACAAGACGATCCAGGATGCGACGCGACTGCTGGGCATTGACCTTGTTCTCGTTGATCTCCAGAGGCTCCCGCAAAGCCTTTTCAATCGCCTTTTTGGTCACTTCATGGAACAGGACCCGCTGGATCGGCTTGTTATCGCCAAGCTCGTGGGCGATATGCCAGGCGATCGCCT
>JAADEO010000102.1 GCA_013153415.1 Deltaproteobacteria bacterium | reverse complement strand
GACAAGGCCAAGAGCATCGAGGATGTACTCTCGTACGCTCTCTTTCCGGAAGTCGCTCTCGAATTCTTCGCCGAACGCGAGAAGGGGGAGTTCAAGCCCGAGGATAAACTGCCTAAAGATTGATGGCTTCGTTTCCCGGCAGGGAAAAAACTTGCCAGCCGCTTTTCGACCCTTTATAGTGCCGAAAAGCGGCTTTTTTATTTCTGGAGGATAAAAATGTGGCTGGCGATTGATGGTTACAATCTGATTGCGGCCTTGACCGGTGAACCCCTGGAGCGGTTGGACCTGGAGTATGAGAGAGGAGAGCTTAACCGTCTGCTGATCGATTACCGGGGAAACAGCCGGCATCGGGTGAGCGTGGTCTACGATGGCGGCGGGCTGCCGGGTGGTTCCAGGAAAAGCCGGGAACAGGGGCTGGAGATTGTTTTTTCGCCACTCGATCGCAAAGCCGATCAGGTTCTGGTCGAGATGGCCCGGCGTTATGGCTCCGGTTTGACTGTGGTGACTTCGGACCGGGAAGTGGTTCGATTATGTGAGGAGAGCGGCGCTGTGGTTCTGGCAACGGAGCAGTTCTGGCAAAGGTTGCAACTGACCGTTTTCGCTGGCGATGCTGGTGATGAGGATGATGAAAAGCGGCTGGACCGTCGCCACCTGACCCGGAAAAAAGGCAATCCCCGGCGGCGGGGAAAAAAGGAGCGCCGTCGCGACCGGCGACTGGAGTCGCTTTAAATGAGAGAGGAAGGTTTGGTGAATTTGAAAGCGGCGCCGAGTTCCGGCGCCGCTTGGCTTTTTCATGAGTTCTTGTTTGTGTCCTCTGCATCAGTGTCTGTATCAGTGTCCGGAGCAGGATCTGTACAATCCGGATGCATATCCTCGAGGAAACGACTCTCTTCACCCTGGCAGAGACGCAGGATGTTGTCCCGGTGACGATAGATGATGAAACCGGTCATGATCAGGGCTGTATAGACGATTTTCCAGCCTTTGTCCATCTGGCTCAAAAAGACCGGCATGGTGATGGCCGCGGCCAGAGAGCCGAGGGAGACGTAACGGGACCAGACCGCCCCGACGGCGAAAACGATCAGGGCCAGCAGGCTGGCCAGCGGGGAGAGGGCGATGAAGACGCCAAGCGCAGTGGCGACTCCTTTACCGCCTTTGAAATCGAGGAATATCGGATAGAGGTGCCCCAGGAAAGCAGCCAGGCCGGTGAGGGCCGCGACTCCATCGCCGGCCCCGAAGATCCGGGCGATGATTACCGCCAGAAAACCTTTCAGGCAGTCTCCCGCCAGGGTCACGAGTCCGGCTTCGCCACCCGCTGTCCGGGCGACATTGGTAGCCCCGATATTGCCGCTGCCCATGGTGCGGGGATCATCGCTGTTGAACCATTCCGCGACGATTACGCCGACCGGTACCGAACCCAGAAGGTAGGCCATCACCCAAAGTAAGATTGCTCTAATCATTTTCTCCTCTTTCTTTTTTCAGGTTGACAAAGTTTTGATATCGGAAATCCGTGCCTAGCGATATTTTTCTACGTAGGCGTAGGCGCTGTGATTGTGGATGCTCTCCATGTTTTCGGCCTCAATCGTAAACCAGGTGATATTCTTGTCCCGCTGCAGCCGCTGGAAGAGATCCCGGACCATATCTTCGACGAACATCGGGTTGTTGTAGGCCTTTTCGGTAACGAATTTCTCATCCGGTCGTTTCAGGAGGGGGTAGACCTCGCAGCTCGAAGCATTCTCGATGGTTTTGATCATGTCCTCGATCCAGACGAACTTGTCGAAACTGAAGTTGACGGTGACCAGGCTGCGCTGGTTATGGGCGCCGTTTTCGCTGATCGCCTTGGAACAGGGGCAGAGGCTGGTGACCGGGACCTTGATGCGAACCTGGAAATCCATCTTATCTGCGGTCTGGCTGCCGATAAATGAGCATTCGTAGACCATCATGCTCTTGGCCCGGGAGACCGGGGCCTCTTTTTCGACGAAGTAGTTGAAGGTGATCTCGAGATGGGCGAATTCGGCTTCCAGGTGTTCCCTGATCTCACCCAGGATGGTGGGAAAGATGTTGATGCCGATCTTCTTGTGGTATTTGTTGATGACCTCGACGAAACGGCTCATGTGGGTGCCTTTGAACTGGTGCGGCAGTCCGACATAGATATTGAAAGTGCCGATCGTGTGCTGGACACCGTTGGTCTTGTCGAGTACGGTTATCGGGTACTGGACGCCTTTGACCCCGACCTTGTTGATGTCGATCTGGCGGTGGTCCTGCATCTTCTGGGTGTCGTGGATGCGATGGGGCATAGTGGCGGATCCTCAGCTCTGACGGTAAAAACTGGCAGCCGCCTTTTCCGATTCCCAGGCCGTGACCTTGTGAACCGTGACCGGATAGCGGGAGAGTCTTTGCTCGAGTTCGGTAAAGATATATTCGGCAATCAGTTCCGATGAGGGGCTTTTGCCGGAAAAGACCTCAAGTTCATTGAGGTAAGTGTGGTCCAGGGTGTCGAGGATGGCATTGGTCTCCTGCTTTAAGATCTTGAAATCCAGCAGCATGCCGCTTTCATCCAGCTCGGTGCCCCTGAGGAGGATTTCAACCTTCCAGTTGTGGCCGTGAAGGTTCTCGCACTGGCCGCAGTAGTTGAGCAGGTTGTGGGCCGCGGCGAAAGCGGTCTCGATCTTTAATTCGTAGGGCATATATGCAACTCCGTGGTGAAAAATTGTTCCGGTTGGTTGTTATCGGCGTTCGCGGAAGTCGGCGATGAACGAGTAAGGGAGAACCCGGATCAGTTCGTCTAAAGTGGTTTCTCCCTGCTTGAGTTTGAGCAGGGCCTCTTCCATAATGGGAATGGTGGTCTCACGGGCGCTCTCCTGGAGTTCCTCGATCGGGGCCTGCTTGTTGATCAGCAGGATGTCCTGCTGGCTCGGTTCCCAGAGTTCGGCCAGCGGCAGGCGACCTTTGTAGCCGGTATGGTGGCACTGCGGACAACCCCGCCCCTTGACCCATTCGATATCCTTGGGAGGAGTGGCGAAAAACTCGTTGAGAAGCTCCGGGGCGGGTTCGTAAGGTTCCCGGCAATGGGGACAGATGCGTCGGGCCAGACGTTGGGAGATGACCCCGATCAGGGTCGAAGTCACCATGCTGGGATCGATGCCGAGTCCCACCAGGCGGCTGATGGTGCCCAGGGAGTCGTTGGTATGCAGGGTGCTGATCACCAGGTGTCCGGTCTGGGCCGCGCGCACCGCCATCTCGGCGGTTTCGCTGTCGCGAATCTCCCCGATCATGATGATTTCGGGGTCGTGACGGAGGAAGACCCGGATGTAGCTGGCGAAGGTCAGGCCGATCTTCTCGTTGACCTCGCACTGCATGAATTTCTCATGCACGTATTCGATCGGATCTTCGGCGGTCAGAACCTTGAGTCCGGGTTTGTAGGCGGTCAGCAGGCCGGAATGCAACGTCGTGCTTTTTCCCGACCCGGTCGGACCGGTAACCAGGATGATGCCGGTATTGCGGTTGAAAAGTTTGATCAGTTTCTCGGTCAGTTTCGGGGAAAAGCCCATTTGTCCCAGAGTGGTTGGCGCCTGGCGGGAATCGAGAATCCGGATGACGACATTTTCACCGTAGTAGCAGGGGATGACCGAGATCCGGAAATCGAGGTTGCTCTCCTCGCCGTTGCGGACAATGTGGGAGCGGAAACTGCCGTCCTGGGCCAGTCTCTTTTCGGCGATATCGAGTTTGCCCAGGATCTTGATGCGGGAGACGACCTCGCGGTGGAAACGGTTGATATCTTCCTGGATCGGGCCGAGATCAAACTCTTGCAGCAGGCCATCGATGCGAAATCTGACGACCATGCGGTGGTCCAGAGTTTCCAAATGAATGTCGGATGCCCGGTGTTGGATGGCAAAGGCCAGTATCCGCTGGACGATAACATCGGCCCGTCTGCTTTCATGGGCTTCGACATATTGCGGTTTGCGGATGTTTTCGAGTTCATCCTCCTCGATGTCGAGGGAGAAATCGAGTTCTTCGGTTATCGTGTCGTTAGAATCGGTTATCTCCGGGGTTGCGGACTCTTGGGGATAGAGTTTTTTGAAGGCATCCAGGATCGCCTGGCGGGACGCGGTAACGACATTGATGGTCAGGCGGGTGAACATCTCGAGTTCAGCCACGACCTCGGTGTCGGTGGGGTCGTCCATAGCCAGGGTCAGATTGTTCCCGGTCATCGAGATGGGAATGATCTTGTGGCGGTAGGCGTAATCGCGGTTGACTATCTTGGCCAGCTGCGGGTCGATATGGATGCGGCTGATATCGATATAAGGGATATTGAGCTGGGTGCCTAAGGCCTGGCGCAGGGCATCATCCGTGACCAGTTTTTTCCTGAGCAGGATCTCACCTAAGCGGCCTCCGCTCTCTTTCTGCTCCTTGAGGGCTGCGGCCAGATCAGCTTCGCTCAGAGCTCCGCTCTGGACCAGGATGTCACCGATCCGGGTTTTTTTGCCGTATTTTTTGAGGACGAACCTAAGCTGGTCGGCAGTGACGTATTTCTTTTCCACCAGGATTTGCCCCAGGTGCTTGTAGTCATCCGGGGTCTGGGGATTGCTCTGTTGTATTCTCAAAGCCTCCTGCAACTGGGCCGGGGTGATGAAACCTTCATCGACCAGGAGGAGACCGAGCCGGGTCCGGTTGCCGTCGATGGAGGCAGAGGCTGGTTTGCTGTTC
>JAADEO010000244.1 GCA_013153415.1 Deltaproteobacteria bacterium | reverse complement strand
GCACGAGTTTGTCCAAAAAAGAACAAGAAAATTATAATAACGTTTAATTTTGACTCTCGGCAGCGCTCACGTTATACATATTTATATAGCTGCATATAAGCAGGCGCGAACCGGTCGGTTCCGGTCTACGCCCGGCAACCCATAAACCCTGATTTCTGCAATCATCAAGGAGCTTCACCTATGATTCGAAGAATGTGGAACCTGTTAATCGAATTCATTCGCGACTTTACCCACGAGGCGATCCGCGGCACCAAGGAGCACTGGAAGGGCCTGCTGGTCTTTGCCGTGGTATCCTTCATCTGTTTCATCCTGCTGATCGCCCTCCTCCTGAAGGCCACTGCCAGCTACAAGTTCTGCGGCATGTGCCACAACATGACCACTTACATCGAGTCGTGGAAGCAATCTTCCCACAAGGATGTCAGTTGTCTCGAATGCCATTTCGAGCCTGGCGTCTGGGGTGAACTCAAAGGGAAATGGAAAGCCCAGACCCACGTGGTCATGAAGATCACCGGCACGGCACCGCCCCGGCCTCACACCGAGATCAGCGATGCCAGCTGTCTCCGCGAGGGTTGCCATTCGACCGAGGGGTTGAAGGAGAAGACCGTCAAATTCAAAGGCGTGGACTTCAGCCATGACACCCATCTGAGCGAACTGCGCCGGGGCAAAAAGCTGAAATGCGTCAGCTGCCACTCCCAGATCGTCCAGGGTGAACATCTCACGGTTACCGAAACCACCTGTTTCATCTGCCACTTCTATGACCGGGCCAACCACCAGGAGATTTCGAACTGTCAGACCTGTCATACCCAGACCAAGGCCAAACTCTATATCGACGCCAACGAAAACATGCCGTTCATCCATAAGGATTACGTGGATCGCGGGGTCGATTGCGAACAGTGCCACTTCGGCATCGTTTACGGCGACGGCCACCTGATGGATAACATCTGCGTCCAGTGCCACTCCGAGCCCAGCCTCCTCTCCAAGAAATACAGCAGCGAGGAGATGCACTTCAATCATGTAACCGCGCACAAGGTCGAATGTTTCCGCTGCCATGCCGGCATCGAACACTACATCGTCCGCGAAAGAAGCGAAAAATACAAAAAACGTCAGGAACAGCTCAAGGCCAAAACTCTGACCATGGGGCTGCATTATGACAACAACTGCGCCAAGTGCCACACCTTCGACCAGCATAACAACATCCACAAGATGTACGCCGGTGAAGGCGGCATCGACCATAAAGAGATGCCGAGCAGCATGTATGAAGCGCATCTCGACTGCGCCGGCTGCCACCTGACCGTCTACGAGGTCAACGGCGAAACCCGCAAACTCAAACGCCAGGGCTTTGCCGAACTGATCAAGTCCTGCAGCGAATGTCACGGTCCCGGCTACGAAGAGATGGCCAAGCACTGGAAAGAGGTGCTCGGCAAGGAACTGGAAAAGACGCGGGTCAGCCTGAGAGAGACCAGCAATCTCCTCGACAAGAACAAGAATGCCGATGCCAACCGGCTGTATGACATCGCTCAGAAGAATTACACCTTTGTCAAAAACAGCAAGGGCATCCACAACATCGATTACTCCCTGAGCCTGCTGGCCGACAGCCGGAGACGCTGCGAGAAGGTCAAAGCGATGATCCAGCCTGGCTACAAGATGGCTAAAGTCACTTCGCCTACCGGCTGTACCGAACTCTGTCACAGCTGTGTCGAATGCATTGAAACCAAGCCGGTACCTTTCGGTGGCGTGCAGTTCCCGCATGACGTCCACGTTTCCGACGAAGGCATGCAGTGCCTCGACTGCCATAGCCCGCGTTCCAAACACGGCATGACCTTCCTCAAGAACTGCAACGAGTGTCACCACGGCGAAGGCATGGGTGCGGTCGAATGCGCTGATTGCCATACCGCCACATACAATCTCTACAAGGGTCAGAACGCCTGCGATGAAATCAGTTGCGACGTACGCGGTACCGCCAATCCCATGGCCGAGGATGTAGGCTGCAAAGATTGCCACACCCAGGTTGCCGAAGGCGAGGAAACCACGGTCGCCGGCATCAGCAAGGCCTGCGTCAGCTGTCACGACGATGACCCGGCCTACGGCGAGATGATCAGTAAATGGGAAGCCGAGGTTGCGGCTCTGAAGATCGACGATCTGCAGAAACAGCTTGAGCAGATCCAGAAATCGGTCCTCCTGGCAATCCGTAACGGCAGCTACACCTACGATGCCCAGGATCTCATCAACAACGCCGACAAGAACCTCAAACAGCTCCGGAACGGGAACCCGATCCATAACCTGGAGTTCTCCAGAGAGCTGGTCGCCAAGGTCAAGATGCTGCTCGAAAAGGCCCGCAAGCAGTTGCAGCGGCACAGCACCATCAAAACCCTGAGTGACAAGGAGTACAAGTTCTGACCGCAAGGTTGAACTGACTCAAACAAAAAGGGGTATGCCGCTTCCGGCATACCCCTTTTTTCATTCCACTGTCCTTGCTGCCGCCCCCGGAACCTGAAAAAAGCTCCTCCCGGTCCGACCTGCGGCCGATGAAACCGGTCAGGCCGATAATGGCGGGAAAACCATATTTTTGTTGCTTTAATAAAAAAAAGTGACTATCTTCGCCCCGCATCTGGCGGGAAAGCAGACCCCCCGCAGATTTAACCGGGCTTGAAAATAATCAGGGATAAGATGGGCAGCGAGAAAAAAAAAGGCAGGAAATTCTTCCAGAGCGATACCTGGACCGGTTACAGCATCATCGCCATCCACCTGGTCTTCGTCATCGTTTTGGCGACATCGCTCATCTTCATCCAGGCCTTGGCCGACTATATCGAGTATGTCATCGCCGGGGGCGCTCTTTTTCTGCTTGCATCCTTGCTGTTCTTCTACCGCAAATTCAGAAAGAACGGCCAGCAACTGGTTGAAACCCTGCAGCAGTCGTCATCCCGCTACGGTCAGAATATCAAGATCGATCTTCTGGGAGGACTGGCGTCGATATCCATCAACAGCCAGGATCAGAGCCAGAATTTCGACAGTCAGCACCAACTGCCTCTGGCAGAGAAGGGCAACAACGGCACGGTCCAGGCTCTGCCGGCGACCGCCGTTACTGAAAAAAGCGGGGACACCCGCAATGAACTGCTGCGCTTGGCGGAACTCTATGACCGCAAGCTTATCAACCAGGAGGAGTTCAACCTTTTCAAAAAAGCTCTGCTTACATCATGCAGAGAGGAGCAAACTCCCACGCCACCGGTCTGAGGACCGCCCCGACCCCGACTGCTACTTCTTCAGGGGCTTACTGCACATCTGCTTGAAATAGGTCTCCAGATCGAACTCCGGACTTTTGTCCTCGATGTGGCATTCGAGACACAGCTTGCCTCCTGCCAGATCCTTGTTCAGTTTCTCCTTACCCTGGCTCTTGATATGCAGATATCCCGGACCGTGGCAGGATTCACACTGGACATTGGCAAAATCCCCGACTTCGCGAACATTGGAGAAACCTCCCGGCTTTTCGTAGGCCAGGGTGTGACAACCAATGCACTCTTCGTCATAATATTTTTCCTGCTCGACCAATGATTTGTAAGCTTTGGCATGAGGCGACTTGCGCCACAGCTTGTATTGCTGAGGGTGACACTCCTGGCAGGCCTCAGCGAAAACATAATGATTTCCAGACTTGAGTACCGGTTTCGGCGCCTTGGTCGCCGCCATTACCGTATTCCCCTTCATTTGCTGCAAACGGGTAAGCCGGGCTTCGACCTTTTTGACCAGGGGGCCGATCTCCGGGTGATCGGGGATATCGAGACGCAGCGGGAAAAAGTGGTTCAGGAGAAACCGGTCACCAACGGTCTTGCCTTTGAAACGGACCGCGGCCGGCAGAGCCTCGAGGCCGGCCGGTCCCAAGAAACTGACATCGAGACGACCAACGCTTTTGCCTCCCCTCTCGACATGAACGATATAGGTTTCATGCACCAGGATCGGCAGGGAGATGCGGTTACGCTTGCTGCTGCCGACAATCAGGTCGATCGGCATCTCGCGCTGGGCGATACGACGGCAGTTGCGGATATCGAGGGTGGTCAGGAGCACGACATAGTCAGCCCCCTTTTTACGCAGGAGGTCCGCCACCTCTTCGGCTTTGCTCATCGGATCGACAACCTTGAGCTTGTTGCCGCCGGGAATCTTTTTCAGTTTCAGGCGGCTGTCACAGAGGCCGAAGATCCCGATTTTAACACCATTGACAGTCCTCATCAGGTAGGGGGTAAAGATATTCTTACCGTGACTGTCCATGATATTGGCTGAGATGAAGGGGAATTTGGCCGATTTTTCCTTCTTGCGCAGGTAGTCAACTCCCAGGGAGAGATCATAGGCCCCGATATTGAGGGCATCACAGCCCATTTTATTGTAGGAGGTAATGATCAAGTCCGCCAGGATTTCGCTGGCGATAACCTTGTCCGGTTTGATCGCTTCCCGGTGGAACAGAAGGTTCCCTCCATTGAGTACCAGAAAAATCTTGCCCTCTTTCCGAACCTCGTCAAGATAGGTAGCTCGCTTGGCCAGACCGCCACGCGGGTTCTTGTGTCAACCGCAGGGAGAGATGGCGCCGCGTTCATCCGAGGAGTAGATGATGGAAAAGTTCTTCCCGGAAACCGAGGCCATGGCCCGACCGGCACTCAACCATTCCGCTCCCACCAATCCGAGAACGACAAGAACCACAATCAATCTTTTCATGAAAACCTTCTCTTTCAATTACAATTACATATCTCAGTTAAAGCCAGCGAGCAACCGCTCTGCCCGCCCCGGGATTTCGTACGACACAACAATCGGTTGACTTTCAGCAACTATTGATAATAAATGGATAGCAGGAAACCGGACGGTTCTGCTCCCGCCATCGATTATACAATATCCAAGCATAATACAGCTCCGGCCCCCGCATGTCAAGCAATAATAAAAGAATAAACTCTTTTATTTCAATACTTTATGAAACAGAGCCTGCCTACTCCCGAAATCCTGCCCGATCTCGTCACCAACAACTGGCAACTCCGCTGGCAGGTCCTCGAGATCTTCAACCGGGTTCGGGTGGCAATTCGTGATCACGCCCAAGGCTCACGCCCGCAACGTGACCGCCTCGATCTCGGCCGGCGTCTGGCCGCGTTGCTCCACAGTCCCGAAGATCAAAACCTGCACCTGATCGTGGCTGCGGCCCACTTCCTCGGCGGCACATCTTTCCTGTTCCTGATCTTTCAACATCTGGGCATCGATGACCGCGACGAGTTCTATCCCGAGCTGTCGAAATTGAAAAAAGAACTCAACCATCCCGACAGCCGGTACAATTTCCTGCACTACTTCAAAATCCTGCTCAGCTCCGAGCAGGCCGTTGAGAGCACCACGGCGATAGCCGCCGCCCTGGCGGTCCGGCTTTTCCAACCGGAACAGGTCCTGCCCCTGCTGATCAGTATTCCCTATCCCGCAGCCCGGACGGAGGCCTTGCATCTCCTGAACCAGGCTCATCCCCGGTTTTCCGCTAATCACTACCTGTTTCAAAACGAACCGAGCCTGCGGCGACACCCCGAGCTGATCCGCTTCATAACCCCTCCCCTGTCCCCGGAACAGGTCACGATCTGCCTGGAACTGATAGGTGATCTGATCAACGAAAAATCGCCCGGACACGTTACGGTTGCCCTCGAGGCCCTTGGCCGCCTGCAGCTGCCTGAAGCCATGAAACTGCTTGAGCGGATTGATGAAAAAGGGTTTTCCAGCAACGCTCTGAAAGCCCGCCTCGGGGATACCTCCGCTTGCCGCAAACTCCTGGCCGAGGCCTCTTCCTGGCGTTCCCGCAAACGCTGCCGGGCCCTGGACGGCCTGGCATTCTGCGAATTTCCCGAAGCCATCGCGATCCTGCACAAAAGCGCTCTCAAAAATGACGCCCGGGAGCGCCGGGTCGCCCTTGAGGCATTGGGGCGCAATCCCAGCCCGGAGGCGCTTTCAACCCTCGTATCCCTCCTTCGCCAATGCCAGACGACGGAAGAGTGCCGGTTGCTGCTGACTTTGCTGGCCCGCCACCCCCGGGCTGGCACCGACGCCGAAATCGCCGACCTGCTGGCGGACTGGCACGATGAAGCGGAACTCTACCCTCAGCTCCTTGAAGCCCTGGAGGTTTTCGGTTACGGGCCGCGATGGAGGAAAATCGTCGCAGGTATCTCCCCCCCCGTAACCGCTCCACATCACCAGGAGATAGCCCTGTTCATGACTCGCTACGCTTCCTTTCCGGAGATTCGCAGAGATCTCGCGAGGCTCCTGTTCGATATCGACTGGGGTTTTTCTTTTCGCCTTCTCCGTCTCCTGTTACCCCATCTGCAAGGCTGTCATGACCTCCAGTTACTGCTCCGACTCCTGGAGGAGCGCGAAGAAGAACGGAGCCTGTCGATCAGTGAGCTTTTGACCAAGGTCTCCGATATTCCCCAGTTCGATGACGCTCTCTGCCTCTTTCTGAATCACCATCCGGAAACCACTGACCGCCTGCTGCGGCTTTTCACCAATCGCCTGCTGTCCGGAGAGCTGCCGTCGCCGGAAGCGATCATGACCCGTTTCAACCAACATGATCCGGAACTCAGGAAGCTTATTCTGGGGGTCGACAGGCTGGCTGATACCCGCCTGGAAACCAGGTTGCCACTGCTCTATTTCCAGGATCTCCTCCAACAAATAGAGTTGCCCGGAAGCAATGCCCTGGCAATGGTCGTTCACCGCACCCGCAGATACAACGGTTTTTTCCGCCAGACCATCTCCACGGCCCTGGAACACAGGCTTGAAAGCGACCGGGAACTCCAGGAGACTCGAGCCCTGCCGCTGCTGAACCGGTTCATAGATTTCATTCGCCGGCGCCCCCAGTATGATCAACTTCGCGAGAAGCTGCTTTTTCGCCTGGCCGCCATCAAGCGCCGGGCCCGGGACCTCAAGGTCTTTCGCAACGTCACCCGCGACCGGGATCTGCGGGTAATAAAAGTCATCAAGCTCTCCTCAACTCCGGCTCCCGACAAAGCGGCCGGTTCCTGAGCGGCCGGAAATGACCGCCCCAGGTCAAGATTTCCCTTCTTCCGGGCCCGGCTGACCCGCCCTCAGGATAGCCCTCCAAGAACCCAACCTGCAGGAAACGACAACAATAAACACTTAAAAACATTGTCACTTTTTATCTGGGTACATACACCCTCAAGCTCTGATGCTTTTTTTCACAAATAAAACATCGGTATTCATAATATTTAATAATTGACATTTGTGAAATTTAGATTATACTACAAATAGAAATATTTCACAAAGTTGACGGGGAGACTAGGTTAAATCAATTTTCAGGCGGAGACTTATCCGGAAGGAATAGAATAGCATTATACGGGAGGGGAAAAATGAACAAACCAAGTGTAAGAGGCTACCAGCCGGCATACGGGCCACATGCCCGGCAGCAAACCGACATCATCAGCATCATCGCCAGCATTCCTCCCTTGACCAGGGTAGGCGGACTCTGCCTGATCGCCGGCAAATTCGTCGGACTCCTGGCAATCCCGGCGGTTTTCATCCCTTCCCTGAACGCCATCGGCATTATTCTGGTTATCACCTGGGGAGCCTTGGTATTCACCGCCATCGTCCTCTGTTCATATGAACATTTCCGGAGCCGTAAAGTCGAAAATGAAACCGAGAAAATGGCTTTGATCAAAGAGCTGATCGCCGAAAATCCATCATTGCGCGAACAGCTTTCCGAGTCTCTCAAAAGCAACGACGGTGAGCCGGAAGACGAGGAGCTGTACGCGCGAAGAAAAGTCATCCATCTCGATCCCCGGTTACGGCGCTGAGACCCACTGCAAATTTCATGAAATGCCCAGACGGAGCCGGCCGGCTCCGTCTGGGCTGACCGGACCAGGCAATGAGCAAAGTAGAAGTCACAATTCACGAAAACGGCCAAGTCGACCTGAATCTCAGCGATTTTTATGACAACAGCTGTCTGGATGTAACCCGCACGATCGAACACCTTCTCGGCAACCAGATCATCAATCGCAACTATCTGCGCAGCCGTCTGTCGGAAACCATCACCCCCCGCGAGGAGAAGCAACTCAACCAGGCCGGATAGTCAATCCCACCATAAGCGTCCTGACCACTCCTCAGCATCACGCATCAACTGCCCGCAGAAATTCAATGTCCGCACCCCTTCCCCAATTCACACATTTACTTGGCGTTCTTCAAGGTTGCGGCTACCGGATCGAGCCGGCAGATTTGACAAAACTCCCTCTCTCATATAAAACACACCGCAGTCCGGCACGGTTTACGATTATCCGCAAACACAAACCGCAATGAACCGTGACAATCCTGCAATTTCACCACTCAAGGAGCCAATTCGGATATGAGCCAGACAACCTCGCAGAAACTTTTTTCCCGAGCCCAGAAGATTATTCCTGGCGGCGTCAACAGCCCGGTTCGCGCCTTCCGTTCTGTCAACCTCGAACCTCCCTTCATTATACGTGGACGGGGCAGCAAGGTCTATGATGTCGACGGCAACGAATATATCGACTATGTTGGCTCCTGGGGACCCATGATTCTCGGCCACGCCCACCCGGCCATCGTTTATGCCGTCCGGGAAAGGGTTTCGCGCGGGGCCAGCTTCGGGGCTCCGACGATTCTTGAAATTGAAATGGCGGAAGAGATCTGTCAGGCCCTTCCCAGCCTCGAAATGGTGCGGATGGTCAATTCCGGAACCGAGGCCACGATGAGCGCCATCCGCCTCGCCCGGGGGTTTACCGGGCGCAAGAAAATCATCAAATTTGCCGGCTGTTATCACGGTCATGTCGATGCTCTGCTGGTAGCGGCAGGCTCCGGCGCCACCACTCTCGGAGTACCGGACAGTGCCGGAGTGCCGGAAGAGTTCACCCGTCACACCCTTTCCGCCATTTACAACAACTTAGATTCGGTTGACGAACTGCTGGCCGCCGCCGGCAATGAAATCGCCGCGATTATCGTCGAACCGGTTGCCGGCAACATGGGCACCATTCCCCCTGAACCCGGCTTTCTGGAGGGTTTGCGCTCCCGTTGCGACAAGCACGGCATAGTACTGATTTTCGATGAGGTCATGACCGGTTTCCGGGTCGCCTACGGTGGGGCCCAGCTACGGTACGATATCACGCCGGACCTGACCTGCCTCGGTAAAATCATCGGTGGCGGACTTCCGGTCGGAGCCTTCGGTGGCCGCCGGGAAATCATGGAATGCCTGGCCCCGCTCGGGGCCGTCTATCAGGCCGGCACCCTTTCCGGCAACCCCCTGGCCATGGCCGCGGGCCTGGAAACCCTGCGCCTGTTGAAAAGCGAAGATCCCTATCCCGAACTGGAAGAGAAGGGCCGCCGCCTGGGAGACGGCATCAAGGAGCTTTTGGACGAACGCGGCCTGCCCCACTACTGCACCCGGGTCGGTTCCATGCTCTGTACCTATTTTACCAATACCCGGGTCACCGATTACGAAACCGCAAAAACCTCGGACTGCGATCTTTTCAGCCGTTTTTTCGCCGGAATGCTGAAACGAGGAATCTACCTGGCCCCATCACAGTTCGAAGCCGGCTTCATCTCCGCAGCCCATAACGATGACGATCTCGATCGCACTCTGGAGGCGGTCAAAGCCAGCCTGGCGGAACTTTAAACTACCGCCAACGAGAAAATGGCGGCCCGCGGGAGATCCAACAACCCAATCACACTCCTGCACAGCGTAACCCGCCAAGAGAAAATGCTCCCCCGAAGTAAGGGGTTCGAAATAAGAGCCGGGTCACTTATTACGGGGCGCGATGGCTTTCGCTGCAAAGCCATCAGATTTGAACTTGACTTCCGCAAACCGGCTATGCTAAGGGAGCCCTGCTGACTGCGATTAGGGTTCTTTAACATAACAGAAGTCCGGCGGGAGTTTGATAACATCAGTCCCAAGGGGCATGAGCAAACGGCAAGTGGCGCGGAAATCAAAAACCAAAAAGGTCTTCGACCAGGTAAGCCGTTACGCCTCCGTCGGCCTTGAACTGGGGTTTTCAGTAGCCATTGGTATCGTCTCCGGCTACTATCTCGACCAATGGCTCGGTACCTCCCCGTGGCTGACAATATTCCTCCTTCTCTGCGGAGTCGCCGCCGGTTTCAAACGTATTTACCTGGTTCTCAAAAGTCTGGAACGTGAACAGGAAATTGAAGAAGATGAAGCAGACAGATAGGTGGTTCTGAAAATGAAAGACCGGCGTCTGCTGCGAATCAACGTCAACATCCTGATTATCACTGCAGTCCTGGCTTTGGTAACGCTTCCTGCCAAGAGCGAAAACTTCGGGACTCTCGGGGTTCTGATTGGCGGAGGACTCTCGTTCGCCTATTTCCTGTTACTAAGCACTACTATCACCCGGGCTTTCGCCGGTATCGGCGAGGAGGGACTCGAACCGAAAGCAGCGGGCCGTCTGGGTTTGAAACTGTTGCTTTACACCTTCGGACTGGCCCTATTTACGATAATTGCAATTTTAAGTAAGCTCTGTCATCCGGTGGCTTTTTTGACCGGTTTCTCGGCCCTGCTCATCAGTATCGGGTTTGAGGCTCTGAGTTACGCCGCTTTCGGCAAACCCCAGAGCCCGCCAGAGAACCCTGGTGCATGAGTTGCGACCGGTACAAAAACAGATATCGCCATCGCTATTACACATTTAATATTTTCAAGTAACCACGCAAAGGACAAACCATGCATCATGCACCAATGATTACCTGGGTAGGCCTGATTCCCGGCCTCAACCAGCTCCCCGATCATGTTGCCAATGCTATTCTTATCTCGTTGATCATTGTTATCATGGTTCTGATCGGCACCCGGAAGATCCGCAGTCAGGATCCGGAAGAGCTGATTATTCCGGAGGGGAAATTCACCCTCCAGAATATGCTTGAGACCATGGTTGAAGGTATCGTCAAACTGATCGGCGACACCCTCGGCGAAGATGTTGCCCGGGATTTCCTGTTTGTCATCGGAGCCGGTATTTTCTTCATTCTCTTCTCTAACCTCTCCGGCTTGGTGCCGGGTTTCAATCCCCCGACTGGAAACATCAACACCACAGCCGCCTGCGCTCTGACGGTTTTTTTCCTGACTCACTATTTCGGCTGGAAAGAACACGGCCCCAAATATCTGAAACAGTTTGTCGGCCCTTTCTTGTGGCTGGCTCCGCTGATGATTCCGATCGAAATCATTGGTCATCTGGCCCGGCCGATGTCGCTCTCGTTGCGTCTTTTCGGTAACATCATGGGCGACCATCTGGTTGCCGCGATCTTCGTTATGCTGGCTCCAATTCTGGTTCCGGTACCGATCGCCTTCCTGGGCCTCTTCGTCGCTTTCGTGCAGACTTTCGTCTTCACCCTGCTGGCTCTGGCTTATTTCCAGGGAGCGATCTCTCACGATCATTAAAAAACAGACATCTCTCCCGGCAAGGGGCCGGGGGTAAATAATAATCCTGTAGCCCTGAAAAAATTCCAAGGAGGTGAAAACAATGAAAAAGGTAATGCAGATCATCACCGCAATCGCTACCCTGTGTGTGGCCAGCGCCGCTTTCGCTAACGAAGCCGCCGCTGAAGCTGCCGCCAAAAGTTTCGACGGAACCGGCGTTGCTTACGCTGCCGCTCTCGCTATCGCGGTTGCCGCTTTCGGTGGAGCCCTCGGACAGTCCATGGGTATCAAATCGGCTCTTGACAGTATCGGCCGTAACCCCAGCGCCGCCAGCAAAATCACTACTCCGATGATCATCGGTCTGGCCATGATCGAATCTCTGGTCATCTACGCCCTGGTTATCGCTCTGATGCTGGTTCTCAAAATCTAGTACAGCTATACTTGTCTGTTTTAATCAACAGACCCTGACAAGTTCAGTCGAGTTCAGTTGGCAGGCACCATCCGGTGCCTGCCTTCATTAGCTGAACTGATGTATACAATATTCTGAATATCATATTATTACAAAACTTGTAAACTACTTCCGGAACTGCAGCAGAACCGGATCAATATCAATAGCAACCGCAATTAATCAACAAGCCGCCAGCTTGAACACTTTCTTCCATCCATTAATTCTCTCAAGGAGCGTGGGAAACTATGAAAGCGCATAAAGGAGCCTTGCATTCAGCCCTCATGTTGCTGCTGGTTATTTCGTTCGTTATCGGAACGGGATTCTACAACAAATCATTTGCCAAGAAAGCCGATTCCGAAGAGATCTGTCTGGAGTGCATCTCCGTCGGGCAGTGTCTGGAATGCCATGATGAAATCGATGCCGGGACCTTCGCAGCCTCGGCCCATGGCGCCAACGCCTGTACCAGTTGCCACCGGGACATCTGGGACCTGGAAAAACATGCCGAATGTGAAGTCCCCATGCAGCCGGTCAACTGTGGTTTCTGCCACCGGGACGAAGCTCGCCAGTATGCCCAGTCAGTCCATATCGACAATGATGTGAGCTGTACCGACTGCCACTCCAATATTCACGAGCTGGTATCGATCAAAGACGACAAGGCCAAATCTGTACAGATGTGCAGCGGCTGTCATGACAACGCTGATTTCATGAAAAGCGTTCACGGCAAAGGCATCCTGGCTGGAAACCCCGATTCCCCGGCCTGTGCCGACTGCCACGGTCTCCACAACATCATTGAACTCAACATTGACGACAAAAATTCCGAAAGTGCCAAGCGGGCACGGGAATTCAACACCTCGAGTTGCGCCAAGTGTCATACCGACGAAAAGATGATGGAGCGCAACGGCCTGACAACCCACGCTTTCGAGTCCTACCGTCAGGAGTATCACGGCAAGGTCGAGCACCTGGGTGGAGCTACCGCCGTAGCCGGTTGCGCCGACTGCCATACGGCCCACAAACAGTTACCGGCGTCGGATCCGGAATCCTCCCTGGCCCCGGCCAACCGCATTAAAACCTGCGGCAAGTGCCACAAGAAAGCCAACGCCAATTTCGTTAAATACGAGCCTCACGCCACGCATCATGACCGCGAGAAGTATCCTATTCTCTACTGGACCTTCATCGCCATGACCGGGTTGCTCTGCGGCACCTTCGCTCTCTTCTGGCTCCATACCATTCTCTGGTTGATCCGCAGCTACATCGAGAAGAACAAGCTCCGCCGCTTGGGTATCTTCCGCGAATCGCACAACCCCAAGGTATTCTACAGACGCTTCACCTTCCTGGAGAAGCTGCTACACTTCATGATGATGTTCAGCTTCCTCGGACTGGTGCTTTCCGGTCTGCCTCTGAAATTCGTCGATGCCCCCTGGGCCATCGGTCTGGCGCAGATCCTCGGCGGTCCGCGGATGGCCGGCCTGATTCACCGTGGCTGCGCCATCGTAACCTTCACCTATTTCCTGATCACCGTACTCTGGTGCCTCTACTATCTATTCATCAAAAATACCGGTGAGACCTTCCTGCAGAAACTTTTCGGCCCCGATTCCCTGTTCCCCCGCCTCAAGGACGGCCAGGATATCGTCGGCATGTTCAAATGGTTCTTCGGAATGGCCGAAACCCCGAAATTCGACCGCTGGACCTACTGGGAGAAATTTGACTTCCTGGCGGTCTTCTGGGGGATGTTCGCCATCGGTTTCACCGGCCTGATGCTGTGGATGCCGGAATTCTTCTCCCAGTTTCTGCCGGGTTGGGCTTTTAACGTCGCCATCATTGTCCACTCGGATGAAGCTCTGCTGGCCTCGGTCTTCATTTTCACGGTCCACTTCTTCAACGCTCATATCAGACCGGAGAAATTCCCGATGGATCAGGTGATTTTTACCGGGGTGATCAGTGGTCACGAGATGGAAGAAGAGCGCCCGGCCCAGTATGAACGCCTCAAGGAGAAAGGTCTGCTGGATAAGTACAAAGCCCAGTATCCCGGCGTTCTTTCCGAGGCCATTGGCCAGATCATCGGTATCACCGGGGTCGCCATCGGCGTTCTCTGTCTCTTCTTGATCGCCTGGGGCTTCCTGGGTTAGATCAGAGCTAACCCCTTAAACCTAAAAAGGCCCTGTCGGCAATCGCCGACAGGGCCTTTTTCTTGATAGCAGTCTTAAATGTCAATTACAGTGACGAAGAGTTTTTCGGAAACGAAGCAGGTAGACTTTTTACGAAGCCATTACCATTTGCCGGTTTTTTTCTCAGTAGCCTTGGGCAGACCTTCGAGCGATGAAAGCAGTGATTTCCGGAACTCCTCTTCCGGGATCTCGTAGTTTTCGAGACGACCGTTGAAGTAGGCGTCGTAACCGGCCAGATCGAGCATGCCGTGACCACTGTAACCAAAAAGGATAACCTTCTCCTTACCCTCCTCCTTAGCCTTCTTCGCTTCGCGAATAGCGGCGGCTATCGCGTGACTGGTCTCCGGTGCACAAATCGTTCCCTCGGTCCGGGCCCACTGTACGGCAGCCGCATAACACTCGAGTTGGGGAATGCTCAGGGGCTCCAACAAACCTTCGACCACGGCCTGACTGACCAACGGGGCCATGCCATGATAGCGCAAGCCGCCGGCATGCAGCGGAGGAGCGACAAAATTGTGTCCCAGAGTGTGCATCGGCAACAACGGAGTCATCCCCGAAGTATCACCGAAATCGTAAGCGAACGGGGCCTTGGTCAGACTCGGGCAGGACTGCGGTTCGACCGGGATAATGGTTATCTCGTCGCCATTGATCTTATCGTTGACAAAGGGAAAGGAGAGCCCGGCGAAATTGCTGCCGCCGCCGGCGCAACCGATCACGACATCGGGTTTCTTGACCCCAGCCAACTTGAGCTGTTTCTTGGCCTCCAGGCCGATAATCGTCTGGTGGAGAAGGACGTGGTTCAAAACGCTGCCCAGCGAATACTTGGTTTTCCCGCTCGGATCACTGACCGCGGCTTCGACCGCCTCACTGATCGCCATCCCCAGGCTGCCGGTGGTATCGGGGTACTGTTCGAGAAAACGCCGGCCGGCTTCGGTCTCGGTGCTGGGGCTGGGAATGCAGGTACCGCCCCAGGTCTCCATCAGGATCTTACGGTACGGTTTCTGATCGAAGCTGATCCGGACCATGAAAACCTTGCATTCGAGTCCGACCAGGGCACAGGAATAGCAAAGAGCGCTACCCCACTGACCGGCGCCGGTTTCGGTGGTCAACCGTTCCGTACCGAATTGCTTGTTGTACCAGGCCTGGGCCAGAGCCGAATTGGGTTTATGACTGCCGGCCGGTGAAGTACTCTCATCCTTGTAAAAAATCTTGGCCGGGGTTCCCAGAGCCTGCTCCAGTCTGACCGCCCGTTTCAACGGAGCCGGGCGCCAGCTGACCAGAAGCTGGAGCAGAGGCTCGGGAATATCGATCCAGCGCTCCTGGCTCATCTCCTGCTCGATCAGGTTCATCGGGAAGATCGGGGCCATCATCTCCGGAGTCACCAACTGACCATCCGGAGTCCGCAACGGCTCCATCGGACTAGGCAGGTCGGCTGCCAGGTTGTACCACTGCCGGGGAATCTCATCATCACGTAAAACAAACTTCTGCTCAATCATATTGCTGTTACCTCCATAAATATATTTCCCGCATCAAAACCCATCTCCCCTGACAGTAGGAGAAAACACTTTCGCCCATCATTGTCGCAACCGAACCATATGCCATCAGTTTCCGGAAAGCTTGATATCGTCGATGTAGCGCTGTATGCCATCCGCCAGCCCTTCGGCGATTTTCTGACGATAGGCGGCCGTGGCCAGGCGTTTGGACTCCATTTTATTGGAGATAAAGGACACCTCGACCAGAACACTTGGCATCTGCGCCCCGATCAGAACATAGAATGGAGCCTGTTTGACGCCGAGATTTTTAACATTTTTGTAGTTCTGACGTAACTTGGTAACCAGGTTGCGCTGAACGCAGGAAGCCAGGCGGCTCGATTCCTTGATCTTGGAATTTTGCATCAGATCGTTCAAGATCGACTGCAACTGGCCGATATTCTTGGTCGAAGTCGAGTTCTCCAGGGCCGCCAGTTCCATCGCCTCCCGGTCGGTAGAGAGGTTGAGAAAATAGGTCGCCACCCCGTGGGCCCGACGATTGTGGCTGGCATTGGCGTGAATCGAAACGAAAAGATCGGCCTTCCTGGTATTGGCGATCACGGTTCTCTCCTCGAGGGGGATGAAATGATCGCGTTTGCGGGTCATGATCACCCGGCATTTGAGCCGTTGCTGCAGAATCTTCGACAACCTCCTGCTGATATCCAGGACCACGTCCTTTTCCCGGCCTCCGCCGGGTGAAAGAGCGCCGGGATCCTTGCCTCCGTGCCCGGCATCGATAACGATGGTCCCGACCCCGAGACCAAGCTGCTGCGCCAGGCTCAGGGTGGGCGCGTTTTTCCTGCCCCCCGACTTCGCCGCCGGCTTGCGATAACGCTGGCGGGCTTTCCGATACCCTCCGCCGATGACATCTATGACAATCCTGGGAGGATGGCTGAGGGCGAAAATCTTGTAATGGTCGATGTCGGCGACATGAATGACCGCCCTGACCGTATGGGAGTTGAACTGGGAAACCTTGACTCTTTGCAGGATACCGTCATTGATCGGCACCTCGCGGGAGACCTCGGGGATATAGCAATCCTTGAGGTTGATATAGATCGATTTGGTCTTCTTGCTGTTGTGCTTATCCTTGAGAATACCCTTGGAAAAGTCAGCTTCATGGCTTAAATCGATAACCAGCCGGGTGTAGGTCGGCGAGGACCAGTGGCGCAGATCAAGAACCCGGGCCAACCCCCTCCTTTTCCCTTTCTGCCGGCGGGAGCGGGAATTGAAATAGACCTCCTGTTTCCTGCCGCTCTTCTGGCGAAACTTGGCCTTGGTGACCCGGGGCCGTTTCCGGGGCGGAGTTGAACTCTTGCCGGATGACCGCTGCCGGTAAGACGATGGATTGGCGATATCCTGCAGAGCGGCCTTGGCCCGCTCCCGCATGTCGCTTTTAGGATAATCTTTGAGCAGGCGCTGCCAATATTTCTTTGCTTTCAGTTTGTCATGGGATTTGAGAGCGACGACCCCGAGATTGAAAAGAGCGTCGTCGGCCAGACGGCTGCTGGAATAGTTCTTAAGCAGCATTTTATAGCGTTTGGCTGCCTGCTGCAAATCGCTTGACCAGCCGGAATAGTTGTAAAGCGACAGGTAGAGTCCACCGGCGAGATAGAGCGCATCGTCGGCCCGCTTGCTGGCGGGATAATGGCGGGCGAGAGCATCAAAGTCGCGAGCCAGCTTCTCCCAACTGCGGCGGTCTCCCCACTGTTTCCGGTCCGCCATGAAGCGGTTATAGCGCCCTTTGACCTCCTTGTAACTCTTTTCCGCCGGCACCATCCCGGCCGCGACGGCCGGCGTATGAACGAGCGCCAATCCGACTACGGCGGTGGAAAAGATTATAAAGAGCAGCAGATTTACGATCCGCAAACGATGGGTGAAAATCAATTTATACCTAATTGGGAACTGACCGTTTAGTGTCCGCCGCTACAACTGGCGGATCACCATATTCATATCATTACGACGCATTCATCACGGCTGCCGGCTACAAAGCATAAACCGGGATCCCGCACTATGTTCAAGCGCTCTGCCGAACATCTCTTCAATCCGGCGAAAGAAGCTTGAAATCATTCCCAATAACACAAAAGCCAAAGCCATTTCAACCGTCATAAATACGGTTGTTCATGGCATTAAAAAAGGGCAGTTTACACTGCCCTTTCCCCACGGGTTGCAATCCCATCCCGGTTTACCATCCGGGATGGCCCGACAAGTTCACTTCTACAGCAACACCGCGACCGCCTGATCGGCTATCTGCATCAAACCCTGCGGCATGATGCCGACCAGGATGATGGCGACGATCAGGAAAAACCCGAAGATCCTGACCCCTAGACCCAGAGGCATCCGCTCAATCACCTGCTCCTCACCCTGACAGTAGGCGGCCCGGGCCATTTTCAAATAGTAGAAGGCCGAAATCGCGGCGTTGACCATGGCAATCACCACCAGGCCGTAAAAACCTTTTTCCAGGGCGGCGGTGAAAATAACAAATTTCCCGGTAAAGCCGACCGTCGGCGGGATCCCGGCCATACCGAAGGCTCCGGCGGCCAGGGTGAAAGCCAGCACCGGAGAACGCCGGTGCAAACCCTTGAGATCATCGAAAGTAATATTCTCCCCACTGGGAGCCAAGTAATAAATCACCAGAAAGCAGGCCAGGTTCATCAGTACGTAACCACTGATATAATAGATTACCGAGGCCATTCCCAAAGTATTGACACAGAGCAGGCCCACCATCATGTAACCGGCGTGAGCGATACTCGAGTAGGCCAGCAGCCGTTTGATATCATCCTGGACCAGGGCGGCAAAGTTGCCGAAAGTCATCGACAGCACCGCCAGGATTCCCAGCACCCAAGTGAATTCACTGACACCGCTGCCGGTCAGACTGATCAGCCGGATCAGCAGAGCGGCGGCACCGATCTTGGGAATAGTGGCAATAAAGGTCGTGGTCTCGTTGGAAGCCCCTTGGTAGACGTCCGGTGTCCAGGCATGCATCGGAAACATCGCCAATTTGTAAAAGAACCCGCAAAGCAGCATGACCATACCGATCACAGCCAAAGGCTGGCTTTCCAGCAATTCCGGCAACCGGGAACCAATTTCGGTCAAATAGGTCGTATGCGTATAACCGAAGATATAGCTGATCCCGAACAGTGAGATTCCGGTGGCCGCGGCCCCGAAAAGCACATACTTGATCCCGGCTTCGACCTCGCTGCGACGCCCTTCACCCCGACGAAAGGAGATCACCACGTAGAGGGCGTAGGAGGAGATCTCCAGGCAGACCAGAATGGTCAGCAATTCAACCGCGCTGCTCATCATCAGGAGTCCCAGGGCGCTGAGACATAAAAAGAGATAGAATTCATTCTCCATCTCCTCTTCAATCCCGGTCAGCGGCCGCGACAGGAGCAGAACCAGAAACAACCCACCACTCAGAATGAACTTAATCAGCTGGGAAAAACCATCCAGCTGGTAGGCACCGGCGAAAATGGTGCCCGAGGCCTTGAAGGCGACCACGGTCGCCAGCAGGGTCAACAGGGACCCGCCCAGGGCGATACCACTTAAAGCCGCTCCCCTGATCTTCTTGAGTGATGCGCCAAAAAGAGCCAGCACCGTAGCAATCAGGACAAGTTCCGGGAGAATAAGCATTACATGCATGTGAAATACCTACAAAAAATATCTAAAATCAGCTAGCGATAAAAGACCTGAAAAAGTACATTCTCAGAACGTCATGACCTGCCTGAACCAGTTGCCCAGCTCGAGCAGAGCTTCGTGATGCCCGCCATGATGGGGCATGGCCGGCGGCGCTGCAGCCCCGCCGGCAGTGACCTGGTGAACC
The DNA here is from genome assembly GCA_013153415.1 of Deltaproteobacteria bacterium. Classification (GTDB taxonomy): domain Bacteria; phylum Desulfobacterota; class Anaeroferrophillalia; order Anaeroferrophillales; family Tharpellaceae; genus JAADEO01. The sequence goes on along the minus strand of JAADEO010000244.1, from coordinate 683 downwards.
AGGTGAGCAACGCTGGCATCCATGATCTTGAGGATGGGCCCCGGATGAAGACCAATCCAGAATACCCCGACCGCGAGAACCACCACCATCGAGATCTCTCTCAGGTTGAGATCGTTCAGGACATGACCGTGATCATCTCCGTGATGGGCATGACCGTCGCTCTTGTCCCAAACCATCTTCTGCAACAGGCGCAACATGTAGGCCGCGGCCAGGATGGCTCCGGGGATGGCGATGAATCCGATCACCGTGCTCTTCTTGAAAGCTCCGAACAGGACCAGGAACTCGCCGACGAAGCTGTTGGTGCCGGGAAAGGCCAGCGACGAGAGCGAGAAAATGCCGAGAAACGTCACGTAGATCGGCATCATCATGCCAAGAGCCGAGTTGTCGGCGATCTCGCGGCTGTGGGTGCGTTCGTAGATCATCCCGACCATGATAAACAGCGCCCCGGTGGTAATCCCGTGGTTGATCATCTGGAGAATGGCGCCCTTCAGGCCCTGGTCGTTAAGCAGGAAGATACCGAGGGTGACAAAACCCATGTGTCCGACACTCGAGTAGGCGATCAGCTTTTTGATGTCGGTCTGACCCAAGGCCAGGTAACCGCCGAAAATGATCGAGATCAGCGACAGAGCGATCAGGTAGGGCATGCAGTAGAGGGTCGCGGCCGGGGCCATCGGCAGACAGAA
>JAADEO010000041.1 GCA_013153415.1 Deltaproteobacteria bacterium | reverse complement strand
GGTTGAGCGGGCAGGTGAAATTGCGGACGCTGTAGCGGGCGCAGAAGATCCGCCGCGCCGGGACCCGGGAGAAAACCGGGGCCGCCTCTGCCAGAAACCGCGGATGGCGGGCGTCGAACTTGTTGAAGATGACGGCGTCGGCCCGTTCCAAGGCGGACATGGGCTCCCGCAAAGGTCCGGCCGGCAGCAGTCTGCGGTTGCCGAACATGCGTTGACTGTCGATCATGACGAGGTTGAAGTCGCGGTGCAGGCGGCGGTGCTGAAAGCCGTCGTCCATGAGGATCAGGTCGCTTCCGAAAATCCTGATCGCGGTCCGGGCCGCGCGGATCCGGTCGCCATCGAGGACAATGGGGATTTGCGGCAACTGCTGATGGAGCATCAGGGCTTCATCGCCATAGAGTTCCGGGGATTTGTCGTCCGGCGGGTTTTCGGGCCCCAGCCAACGGGTCTCTTTTGCCTGCTTGCGGCCGTAACCACGGGAGATGATGGCGGGATGAAGTCCCTGGCGGGAAAAATAGCGGGCCAGGAAGGCCGTCATCGGGGTTTTGCCGGTACCGCCGGTGGTCAGATTGCCGATGCAGATGACCGGCACCGGGAGCCGGTGGCTCAGGCCCGGCCTGAGATCGTAGAGCAGATTGCGGCCGGCGATGGCACTGCCGTAGATGGCAGCCGGAATGGCGAGGGGATTGAAACTCACTGGGTTTGCCTGTGTCCCTCCTCCCGGTGTCAAGGCGTCGCCGCCCGGGGCCCATTCCCGGCGTCGTCATAATCGAGGTAGCCTTCGAGGCAGAGATCATCGTCGAAATGGCGGATGGAGATATTCCTGACTCGGGCGGCCAGATCGATGGTCTCGACTCCCTGGCCGCTGATCATGCCGAGACTGCCGCGGCCACCGATCAGGATCGGGGCGTAGAAGAAGCAGATCTTGTCGACAATCCGGTTGTCGAGGGCGGAGCCGTTGATCTCGGAACCGCCTTCGATCAGGACCGAGGTGATATTCCGGGCGGCGAGCTCCCGCATCAGGGCCGGAAAGTCGATCTGGCCGAGATCGTTGGTCGGCAGGATCAGGATCTCTTTGACCAGGTCACGGTAGGGGGCGAGCTTCTTCTCATCATGCTGCCGGGTGGCCAAAAGCATCTTCTCCCGGCCGTCGGGGCCGAAAATCAGGGAGTCGAGCGGGGTTCTGAGCAGCGAATCGAGAACGATGCGGTAAGGGCTCAAGGGTTCCTGGCCCGGCCGCCGGGCGGTGAGCCGGGGGTTGTCCTTGAGCAGGGTGCCGATGCCGATCAGGATAGCGTCATGGGCGGCCCGGATCTGGTGGACGTAGTGGCGTGATTTTTCGTTGGTGATCCACTGCGAGTGCCCGGTCCGGGTGGCGATGCGGCCGTCGAGGCTGGCCGCCGCCTTGAGGGTGACGAAGGGTCGGCCGGTGGTGATGAACTTGTTCCAGGCCTCGTTGAGCCGGGAGCACTCCTCCTCCAGCAGGCCGATTTCGACCCTGATTCCGGCCTCCCGCAGGCGCTCGGCGCCGCGGCCGACGACCCCGGGGTTGGGATCGGGGGTGCCGATCACGACCCGGCGGATCCCGGAGCGGATGATCGCTTCCGTACAGGGTGGGGTTTTGCCCTGGTGGTTGCAGGGTTCCAGGGTGACGAAAAGCTCCCCGTCGAGGGCCAGTTCCCCGGCCTCTTCCAGGGCGTAGATCTCGGCGTGGGGCTGGCCGGCCTCGGGATGGAAGCCGCGGCCGACGATTTCGCCTTCACGCACGACCACAGCGCCGACCAGCGGGTTGGGCGAAGTATGTCCCAGACCCTTGCGGGCCAGGCGCAGGGCTTCCTGCATGAAGACCGTATCCTGGAGAGAAAAATCACTCATCGGCGAAATCTCCGGGGCCTACTTGAGCAGGCCCTGCAGTTCCTGCATGAATTCATTGATGTCCTTGAATTGGCGATAGACCGAAGCGAAACGGATATAGGCGACATCGTCGAGCTCTTTCAAGGCGGACATGATATACTCGCCGATCACCGCCACCGGAACCTCTTTCTCCCCGGTCTCCCTGAGCATCTGCTCGAGACCGTTGATCAGTTCGTCGATCCTCTCCTGGCTGACCGGTCGTTTCTCGCAGGCCTTGTGCAACCCCTTTTCGACCTTGACCCGGTTGTAGGGTTCCCGGTTCTGGTTGCGTTTGATGATCATCGGCAGGTTGATCTCAACCCTCTCGAAGGTGGTGAAACGCTTGTTGCAGGAGAGGCATTCCCGCCGGCGGCGGATAGCGGAATGGTCCCGGGCGATACGGGAATCGATAACCTTGTCTTCGAGAAAACCGCAGAAAGGGCACTTCATGGACTCTCCTCGGCGGTGTCGGACGGGTCAGGATGCGGCAGGGTTTTCGGCCAGAACCACGACCTTGAGCCCGGCTTCGGCCAGCATTTCAGTGGCCAGTTCATCCGGGTAGGCATCGCGGATGATGACTTTCTTCAGGCCCGCGTTGATAATCATCTTGGCGCAGATGATACAAGGCTGGTTGGTACAGTAGATCCCGCCCGCCTCGATACTGACCCCGTGGTAGGCAGCCTGGATGATGGCGTTCTGCTCGGCATGGAGACCGCGGCAGAGTTCGTGACGCTGGCCGGAGGGGATGTTGAGTTCATCCCGCAGACAGCCGCGCTCCAGGCAGTGGCGGATGCCGGTCGGGGTGCCGTTGTAGCCGGTCGAAAGAATCCGGTTGTCCTTGACGATCACGGCCCCGACCTGGCGGCGGATGCAGGTGGAGCGGCTGGCGACCAGATTGGCGATATCCATGAAATAGGTCTGCCAGTCCGGCCGGGCCGGGGGCGTTGCACTGGTCATGGAGGGGCTCCTTATAGCAGATGATTGTAAACCGGAAAACGGTGGCAGAGTTCGCGGATGGTCTCCCGGGTGGCGCTGATCAGGGATTCATCCCGCGGATTGCGCAGCACCTTTTCCAGGCAGTCGGCGATGATCTCCATCTCCGCTTCCCGCATGCCCCGGGTCGAGGCGATCGGCGTTCCGATACGGATGCCGCTGGGATCGGCCGGGTTGCGGGGATCGAAGGGGATACCGTTCTTGTTGGCCGTGATCCCTGCCCGGTCGAGGGCTTTTTCGGCCTCGGATCCGTTGACCGGAAGGCTGGTGAGGTCGATCAGGAAGAGGTGGTTTTCCGTGCCGCCGGAGACGATGCGCAGGCCCTTTTCCTGGAGCTTGCGGGCCAGGAAGGCGGCGTTGGCGACAGTCTGTTTCTGCACCTGGATGAACTCTTCGCTCATCGCTTCCTTGAGAGCCACGGCCTTGCCGGCGATGGTATGCATCAAGGGACCTCCCTGTAGGCCAGGGAAAATGGTCTTGTCGATCCGGGCGGCGTGCTCTTTGCGGCAGAGGATCATGCCGCCGCGGGGTCCACGCAGGGTCTTGTGGGTTGTGGTGGTGACGAAATCGGCATAAGGCACCGGCGAGGGATGGGCCCCGGCGACCACCAGCCCGGCGATGTGGGCGATATCGACCATCAAATAGGCCCCGACCGCATCGGCGATCTCCCGGAAACGGGAAAAATCGAGAATCCTGGCGTAGGAGCTGGCCCCGGCGACGATGATTTGCGGTTTCACCTCCCTGGCGATGGCCAGGATGTTATCGTAATCGAGTTGTTCGGTTTTACGGTCGACCCCGTAGTAGGCCGACTTGTAGAGCTGGCCGGAAAAACTGACGCTGGCGCCGTGGGTCAGGTGACCGCCGTGGGCCAGATTCATGCCCAGGATGGTATCGCCGGGCTGCAGTACGCTGAGATATACCGCCATGTTGGCGCTGGAGCCGGAAAGCGGCTGGACATTGGCGTGTTCGGCCCCGAAAAGAGTTTTGGCTCGATCGATGGCGAGTCTTTCGACCTCGTCGACGAACTCGCAACCGCCGTAGTAACGTTTGCCGGGGTAGCCCTCGGCATATTTGTTGGTGAGCACGCTGCCCTGGGCTTCGAGAACCGCCTGGCTGACGCAGTTTTCCGAAGCGATCATGATCAGCTTGGTCTCTTCCCGGCTGGTCTCCTCCCGGATCAGGTTGTTGATCTCGGGATCGACCAGGCTCAACGGAGCACTGATATCGCGGTTGGAATTGAGGTTGCGCTGCTCGATAAGATCGAGGCGCCGCTGATGCCGGCCCCCTTCATAGCTGGCATTCAGCCACTCTTCCACCAGCTCCAGGGCGGTTTCCGGTTCCAGTACCCGGCCCCCGAGAACCAGGACATTGGCGTTGTTGTGTTCCCGGGCCATGCGGGCGGTGAACTTGTTGTGGACCAGGGCGGCTCGAACCCCGTGGTGGCGATTGGCGGTGATCGACATGCCGATGCCGGTGCCGCAGACCAGGATGCCCAGGGCCTCGGTGTCAGTGGTGACCCGGTCGGCCAGACGGTGGGCGAAGACCGGATAGTCGACCGAAGCCTCCGAGTCGCATCCCAGATCGATCAGGTGAAAACGGTCTGAGAATTGTTGGCGGAGAAACTCTTTCAGTTGGTAGCCACCGTGGTCGCTGGCCAGGTAGAGGGTGGGTAAATTGCTTTCAGGCATTATGTTTTTCTCTTTCACTTGATGGCTTCGCAAAATGTCGAAACCTGTGCGAAAACGGGTTGTCGCAAAGCCGGCTAACTTACTGCTAGTAGGCGGTGAAGGCCAGGGTGGCGTTGGTGCCGCCGAAGCCGAAGGAATTGGTAATGGCGCACTTGATCGGCGCTTCGACGAACTGGTTGGGAACGTAGTTGAGATCGCATTCCGGATCTGGAGTTTCAAGGTTGATGGTTGGCGGAATTTTGCCGTTTTTAAGGGCCAGGACGGTGTA
>JAADEO010000005.1 GCA_013153415.1 Deltaproteobacteria bacterium | reverse complement strand
CGATCCGCAGCCAGAAACTCCCGAATCGCCGGCAACGGTCCGGGCCCAGGCAGGGTATCTCCCAACAGGGTTCCGGACGGAAACAGATCGACAATGCCATCCTCGACGATAAAATAGGAACCGACAGCTACCAGATCGGCATAGGCATGCAGATCGGCCAATACCGTTTCCCGGTTGTGGTCGGCGTCGTGAATGACCAGCACCCGTTGCCCCGCCGCCTGTTTTTTCACCTGACCGATGACTTCCGGATCCTGAGTCGCGCCGGTCAAAATCGAGATCCGCGGATGCTTCGCCTCGAAACGGGAATGATCGAGATCGACCGAAAGCACCCGGCCGCAATCCATCTGCTCCAGCAGCTGGGCCAGATATAGAGTGCTGCCGCCACGGAACGAACCCATTTCGATAACCAGGTCGGGTTTCACGCGATAGAGCAGTTCCTGGTAGATCCAGAGATCGAGAACGTTTTTCAGGGTCGGAATACCCATCCAGCTGACCTTCTCGAACACCACCTCGCGCTGGTGGTAATCGATCCAGGCGGCCAGGTTCATCCGGTTGAACTCCTCGTACTCCGAATCGATGATTCTAATCGGCGAACTGGTCAAAAAAACTCCTTACTGCAGAAGACTGGTTGCGGCATCGAGCAGGCGGATACCCATCCGGGCCCCCTCCACGTTGACGAGGCCGAACTGGTACTCCTGCATTTTTAAGACCTCTATCGTAACCACATCGTGAATCCAGTGATGCATGATGTGTTTTTCCTGGTCGCCCTCGGCCACGGCGATGGAAACCGCGTAATCATCCGCAGCAATCGCCGGCCAGACGAATTCGAATTCCACCAGATAGTTCTCTCCGGCCCGCAGGGGGGGCAGGTCGGTTTCGAGACTGATATTGTTGAAGGCAAAGATATCGATGCCCAGCTTGTTGCGTACCAGGAAACCGACAATCGGCTTTTCGATGTTCTGCGACGACTCGAGCCAGAGATAGAATACCACCGTCTCACCGCCATAGACCGCTTCGACCGGCCCCCGCTCCCGGGAAAACAGTGCCACTTTGCTGATCGTCACCCGACCGGTACCGAAGGCCGTGGCCTTATCGGAAACCTCGATCGCAGCCATGGCTTCGGTCTGCGGCAAGGGTGGGCCTGTGGCCTCCCCACCGGGCGGCTCCCCCTCGTAAAAGGCCCGGGTATATTTGTCAACAATTTTCTTGGGACCGCCGATCTCGACCAGCTCTCCCCGGTGGAGCCAGGCTACCCGGTCGCAGAGAGTCAGCACCGCATTCATGTCGTGAGTCACCAGGATCATCGTGCAGCGGCCCTGGAAACTCCTGATCTTCTTCATGCATTTGTATTGAAAACGGGCGTCGCCGACGGCCAGAACCTCATCGATAATCAGAATATCGGGTTCAACATGGACCGCCACCGCAAAAGCCAGCCGCATGAGCATGCCGCTGGAATAGCTTTTCACCGGCTGATCCATGAATTCGCCAATCTCGGCAAAAGCCTCGATTTCGGGAAACAAAGCTTCCATCCGGGCCCGGCTGAGATCGGCCAGAGCACCGGCGAAATAAACATTTTCCCGACCGGTATATTCAGGGTTGAAACCGGAGCCCAGCTCCAGCAGAGCGGCGATGCGGCCATTGACCCGCAGCTCGCCGCCGCTGGGTTGAATAACTCCACAGATGATCTTCAACAGGGTCGATTTGCCGCTGCCGTTAAGCCCGATTATCCCCCAGGTCCCGCCCCGGGGAATTTCGAGATCGATCTCTTTAAGAGCGCAGAAATCCTCGGAATAACTCTTTTTCCGGGGATGCAGGGCCTCTTTGAAGCGAGCCAGAGGGGAGTGGTAGAGCCTGTATTTTTTACTGATGCCCTTCAGGGACACCGCATAATCCGGATCAGCGGCCATTCTCTGTACCTGCTCCTGCACCCGGTTGCGGGAAAACCAACCTGGAGGGGCGGCTGCAGCAACGCCGCCACCACTCCCGCCAGCGCCGAGACCAGTTTTTAGTCGTCTGTCGGGCAATCACCACGCTGTCCTGCCAGCTACCGCTGTCGTCATCCCAGCCTTGGGTCTCATGACAGGTAAAAGCCTCGAGCACTTCGAGCCCGGCGTAACGGGCCAGAACCCGCATGCCATCTTCATAAAAACGCCAGCAGTCCACCGGAAAACGGTGTTCCGGCCCCGCCGACGGTGCAATCAGACAACACAACCCTCCCGGCTTTAAAACCCGGCTCAGTTCCATCATCGTCAGCCAGAAAAATTCGATATGTTCCAGGGCCTGCCCGGAAACCACCACGTCGACTGAATCGGTTGCCAATGCCCGCCAGCGATATGGATCATCCAAAATGATATCGACATTGGGCCCGGCCTCGACATCCAAACCCAGATAGCGCCATTCCGGCCCTTCGAAAAGTGGGCGGTAGGAACCATTGACATCGTAACTGCCGAGATCGGCGATCACCAAAGAACGGGCTCTATCGCCGGTCAGGTAGCGGTCCCGGAATGCCGTCATATGCTGGAAAGAACTCTGGTGCATTTCTAACCTTTTTCAAAACCTTACAACACATCGGCGAAATGAGGGCGCAGGCGGCGAAAAACCAGGGCGCCGGATAAAACAACCACGAAAGCCACACACCAGAAATACAGGGTCCATTGCCAGTTTCGCCAGAAAGGTACCCCGTAGATAAAAGAATCGCGGTAACCCTGAACAATGTAATAAATAGGATTGAGCTTAAGTAGGCTCTGAACCCGGGCCGGCATGATCCGGATATCCCAGAATATCGGCGTTCCCCAAAAACCTATCTGCAAAAACAACTGCACCACCTGGGCGGTATCCCGGAAAAAGACATTGAGAGCGGAGGTCAGCCAGCTTAGACCCAGCACCAGAACCACCATCGCCAGATAATAGTAAACAGCCTGTAAAATCCACCAGGTCAGCGGCACTCCGTAGACCAACAGCAACAACAACAGCAGAAACAGGAACACCAGATGACTGACCAGTGCCGCCCCGACCGTAGCCACCGGCAGAATGGAGGTCGGGAAACGTACCTTTTTGACCAGGTGCGGATTGGCCACCACGATCCCGGTCGCCCGGCTCCAGATTTCCGAGAAATTGAACCAGGGCGCCATCCCGGCCGTCAGCCAAAGAGCGAATGGAATACCGTTCAGCGGACGGGCTTTGAGACCGAAACCGAAAACGAACCAGAAAATCAGGATCAGAAACAGGGGGTTGATGATGGTCCAGACAAAACCTAAGCGGGAACCGATATACTGGGCCGCAACCTCACGCTTGACCAGCTCCCAGATCAGATGACGGCGAGAGACCAGCAGTTGGAAGAAACTTATTAGAATTCGCAGCATCTGGAATCAACCGGAAATGGAACGGGGCTGTCGGAGGATATAAAAGGGCTGCAAGCGCCCCCGGCAAAGAGCCAAGGCCCTGGTACCGGGATGCATCCGCTCTCTCTTTTCACCTTGTAAATTCCGCAAGTCAACAACCATTGTAGTAAAATCATCCATCCGCGGGGTTATGCACTCGATCTCCAGGCCGCTCTCCAAGAGGTCTTTGACCTGCAGTTCCACCCGGCTACAATCTGCAACCGCATCATACTCGAGCACCCGCTTCACCAGAGCCACAAACCGGTAACGACGCAGGTAAGCCGCATCTTCGTGATATTGCAATTTTTGTCCACCGGCGGAGAAACCATCAATAAACCCTTCAGTATAACGTCGATGACTGACCCGGGTCAATTCATTTTTCCAGGTTTTGATGGCAGATGGAGTAAAGCCGCTCTCCTGTCCGAGCCGGTCTATGGCCTGACGGTAGACCCGGGTTACGACCGCCGTATAGTAGGCGCTTTTCATGCGCCCTTCGATCTTGACCGTGTGGACTCCGGCGGCCTGCAATTCCGGCAGGTGCTCTAAAAGACAGAGATCGCGGGAATTGAAGACATAGCTCCCGCGCTGGTCCTCTTCGAGTTCCAGCAACTCTCCCGGCCGGGTCTCTTCGACCAGGGAATAGCTCCAGCGACAGGGCTGGGCACAGTCACCGCGATTGGCGTGGCGACCAGTCAGAACGGCACTGAGCAGGCAACGACCGGAATAGGCCATGCACATGGCGCCATGAACAAAAACCTCGAATTCCATCTCCGGTAGCCGACCAATTATTTCGGCGATCTCGACCCGGGAAAGCTCCCGGGCCAGATTGATACGCGAAATCCCCTGCTGCTGCCAAAAAGACGCAGCCCGGTAATTCAGGGTATTGCTCTGGGTGCTGAGATGGAGAGGAACCTCGGGCAACAGTTCCCGACAAAGAGAGACAACCCCGGGATCGGCGACAATCAGGGCGTCGGGCGGCACAGAGCGCAACTGCTGCAAAAAGGTGGTCAGGGGGGGTAAATCATGATTGCCGGCAAATAGGTTAAGAGTCAGGTAGGCCCTGACTCCCCGCTCCCGGCAGTAGGTTATCGCGTCTGGAATCTCGGATGCTGAAAAATTCCCGGCCCGGGCCCGGAGACTGAAATCCCGGCCCCCGAAATAGACGGCATCGGCGCCATAGGCAATGGCGATTTCAAGCTTTTCCCGGTTACCGGCCGGAGCCAGCAACTCAAGCTTTGCCATTCTCCAGGAATTCGGCACCGTAGCGTTTCAGGTTGTCGGCGATATGCAGGATGTTGCGTTCGACAATTTCCCGAGCCCGGGCACCGTCCCGGGCCTCGAAAGCGGCGATAAGATCTTTGTGGGTTTCGGAACAGGTCACAAAAATCTCGGGATGATCAGTAAAAATCCTTTCCAGCCGCCGAATATGGTAGCCCATATGCTGAATCAGACCCAGCAGTTTGCTGTTGCCGGTACGGGACAGGAAAGCTTGATGAAATTCATCGTGGATTCTCAGGTACTGGGTGAAATCTCCGGCTTTGACCGCTACCATCTCCTCTTCATTGAGCTTCTTGAGCTTATTCAATTCTCTCTCGCTGAGCTGATCGGCGACACTGGCTGCGGCAAAACCTTCAAGACAGGCTTTGACCTGGAAATATTCGTAAAAATCCTCCAGCGAAAATTCGCTGACGATCGTTCCCCGACGCGGAATAATCGAAACAAAGCCTTCACTCTCCAGCATCCGGATAGCTTCCCGGATCGGGGTCCGGCTGATATGCAGCTCGTCGGCCAATTTGGCCTCGGAGATCTTCTCCCCTGGCCGTAATTTTCCGACGATAATCGCTTCACGCACAAAGTTGGCAATCTTATCAGGCAGAGGCTGGTGCTCCGCAATACTGTTCTCCAGAGTATTTATCCTCATCTCTCACCTCAACCGAAAACGGCAATCTCAAAAACCGGGTCGATCCTGGAAACCGGGACAGGTATGTCCTGATGCTGCCACCTCGCGTTTTGGCTACTCCTGGCCGGCTGGCCCAAGACGAGATCAAAACACAGGTAATACAATATAAAATATAAAAGGAATAATTACAAGTCTTTTAATAGGACTTGAGCGCAACTCATTTCGCCAGACTCTACCTTTCCCGATCACCGGAGGCAAACTCCTTCAACAGAACCTCGAGCCCCAGTTGCGCATTTTTCACCATGCAGGCCTCGGCTTTATCGGCGTCGCGCTCCCTGATGGCCTCAACGATTTCCGAGTGCTCCCGCAGTATAGCTTCGACATGAACCAGGGAGGCGACATAAAAACGGAAACGCAGAAACTGCCGCACCAGGCCGGCCACCACCTGCTGGATCTTATGATTGCCGCAACTTTCCAGGATCAGGTTATGAAAGGCATTATGGGCCCGGGTCATACCGGAAACATCCTGACGCTGAGCGCACTCCCTGATCTCCTCATTCAGTAAAATCAGACGATCGATATCTTTTTCCGTCATCCGGGACACGGCCTGACGGGCGGCATACCCTTCGAGGACACCTTTGATCTCGTAGAAATCCCTGATATCCTGTTCCTTGATATCCGAAACTATCGCCCCCTTGCGGGGAATAATGGTCAGAAAACCTTCCGATTCGAGCTGGCGAAAAGCTTCCCGGATCGGAGTACGGCTGATGCCAAAACGTTCGGCGACCTCCAACTCGGTAATTCTTTCACCCGGACGGATTTTCTGCCGGATAATGGTTTCCCTCAGGACTTCGACAATTTTTTCCCGGAGTGTTTTATGACCGGAGATTACGGCGGAGATATTTTTCATAAAAAACCGTGGCAGAGAAAAAAACTTATGGATAAAATCGTAAAAATATGGAATAGTTCGGAGGTGGGAATGTAAGCCTGCAATCCTATTCCCCTAGAGTTCTTGAAGCGCTCGAGTATATAGTATACAATAAAAAAGTCAAGCCATTTATGAGCTATCGTGTTATTTTCCACTTTGGTCGTCACGCGGATGAAAAGCCCGATCCCGGAGCCACGATTGACTACCATCGGGCACATCAGGCGGTTCGAATCGAGCCCGGCCAGCCGCTGGCCCATCTCGAACCCATAGATCCGTCCGCCACCTCGACAACGGATCTGACGGTAGAGAAACCGGAAGACCTCCTCTCCCCTGCCGTAGAACTGTGCGAAGAGGGATCGCAACTTTTGATCCGCAGCCGCAGGGAAGGGTTTCCGGTTTTTGCAGATGGGAAAATCACGATCAACGATTTTCTGGCCATCTCCGGCGACGTCAATTTCCGTACCGGCAATATCGACTGCCCCGGAGATGTTGTGGTCAACGGTTCAATCATGTCCGGCTTCAGCGTCCGGGCCGATAACCTGACGGTTACCGGCAGCATTGAAAACGCCCGGGTCGAATGCCGTGGCAATCTGGTCTGCCATGGCGGCATCGTCGCCTGCCAGGATAATCCGCTGGTCTGCGGCGCCAATCTCTGGTGCAAATACCTCGAAAATTCGTATATCGAGGCTGGAAAAAACATTTTCATCGCTAAATCATCCCTGCACAGTGACATCAGGGCCCGAAAGAACATCATTCTCTGCCACCAGGATGCCGTACTGGTGGGAGGCCACAGCGCCGCGGGAAACTCTCTGTATACCGCAGTTCTCGGCGCCAAATGGGCCACCCCGACCGAGGTCATCCTGGGCTGCGACCCGTTTCTGACCCGAAAACTGCTCCAGGCCCAGGCCGAACTGGCCGAGGTGGAAAGTGAAATAGCCGATTTGCAGGGCCGTATCGAACAGATCAACACTTTTTTGCAGCATGAAGATGGCGAAGTCACTCCCGCTGAAGCCCACCGTCTGCAGGAGGAACGGGAACTGACGGAAAACAAACTCGGCTTTCTTGAAACCAAACTCAACCAGGCCCGGCGGCAGTGCGAAGATCTCGAAAAGCGGGTAGCCGAGTTCAAAAGCGCCAATTCCGACTGCATCCTCCAGGTTACCACTCACCTTTTCAGCGGCGTCCATTTGGTCATCCGCGATGCGGAAAAACGTATTGAGGAGGAGAGCGGAAAAGTTGTGTTAACCAATCCCGAGGCCAGCGAAGAGATCGTGCCGGCCTCCGGACGGCAATGAATCCATCAAACCTTTACCAGAAGAACATGTAGAACGATATGGATATAGCAACCATTCTCGGAATCATCTCTGGTGTCGGCCTGGTACTCGGCGCGATCATGATGGGCAGCGGCCTGACCCCGTTTATCGACCCGCCTTCGATCCTCGTGGTTGTCGGGGGCTCGGTTGCGGCTATGCTGATCGCTTTTCCCTTAAGCACTGTAATCGGCTCCATCAAAATCGCCCTGAAAGCCTTCTTCAGTCCCAAACAGTCCCCGGATACGGTCATCGAAAAGATCGTCGAGTTGGCGGTCAAGGCCCGGAAAGAGAGCATTATCGCTCTCGAAAAGGAGGAGATCGACGACCCCTTCCTGGCCAAGGGCATCCGCCTGGTGGTCGACGGCACCGCTCCCAACCTGGTCAATTCGATTTTGCGGACCGAGATCGGCTTCATGAAGCAGCGCCATCAATCCGGACAGGCGGTTTTCAAATTCCTCGGGGCCATGGGGCCGGCCTACGGCATGATCGGAACCCTGATCGGTCTGGTCCAGATGCTCCAGAGCTTAGACGACCCCAGCTCCATCGGTCCGGCCATGGCGGTCGCCCTGCTGACCACCTTCTATGGCGCCCTGCTCGCCAATATCATTGCCATCCCGATTTCCGAAAAACTGGCCGGCAAATCGGGTGAAGAGGTATTGATGATGGAGGTAACCATCCAAGGAGTTCTCGCCATTCTGGAAGGCGACAACCCGATCATCGTGAGAAGCAAACTCGAGGCCTTTCTCTCCCCGGCCCAACGTAAACCGGCAGACAGCGAGTAACCGCAGATGGCTGAAGAACAGGTACAACAGGAGTGTCAGGAGGCTGATTGTCCGCCCTGCGAGGAGGGTGCGCCGGCCTGGATGGCGACCTTTGCCGACCTCGCCACCCTGCTGATGACCTTTTTCGTCCTGCTGCTCTCATTCGCCAATATGGACGTGGTCAAATTCCGGGAAATGGCCGGCTCCGTCAAGGATGCTTTCGGCACCCAGGTGGAAAACCCGGGTTCATTCGAGAACCGTTCCGATACCCCGGTCTCGATCCAGCTCTCGGAGGAGGAGGACCGGACCATCGACATGATGGAGATGGGGGAAAAGATTCGCAAGACCGTGGAGGAGCAGAACCTGGAAGACAAGACCGAAGTCAAGATTGACGATGAAGGTGTCATCCTCACGGTCAACGGCACCTTCAGTTTCGACGGCGGCTCAGCCAAGCTGAAACCTGATTTCGAAAAATTTCTCGGCGATATCGCCAAGATCATCAAAGAGCATGACTACCCCCTGGCGATCGAAGGCCATACCGACAACATTCCCATAAAATCTCCCATCTATCCTTCCAACTGGGAACTCTCTTCAGCCCGGGCGACCGCTGTTCTGCGCTACCTGATCAGTCATTACGACATCCCCGCCAACCGGCTGATGGCGGTCGGCTACGCCGATACCCGTCCCCTGGTCCCCAATACCACTCCGGAAAACCGGGCCAAGAACCGGCGCGTCGAATTCCATTTCAAGAAAGACGCCAAGAGCAGGGAGTAACAACCCGAACAAATCTTTCCGGCCCGCACCCAAGAAGCATTTCCGAGGGTTGCAAATACGTGCTTTAGCCTCGAAAGATCACAAAAAACCACGAAACAGACAACACTTGCCCGTTTCGTGCAATTTCGTGGCTTACCCCAGGCGGAAAATAAACCTAATAAGCCATCAAAATTCAAAATTGCGCAGGGCATCGATCAGTTTCCGGTTGTCATCCTCTCCTTTTACCGCCATCCGCAGGTAGCTTTTATCCAACCCGGCATAATCTTCACAGGTGCGTACCATGATCCAGTGTTTTTGGAACAGATAATCAGTCAATTTTTTACTGGCTTTGCCGTCATCGCTCATTTTCGCCAGGATGTAATTGGCCCGGGACAGATAGGGAGAGAGATAACCAAGCTCCTGTAGCTGCGAATAAAGATATCTCCTCTGAGACTCTATGAAGGCTACCGTTTCCGCTAAAAATCCGACGTCATTCGCCAGGGCCGCGGCGGCTGCCTCAAGGGCCGGATAGCTAACGCTCCAGGGTTCTACAAAAGGCTGTAATCGCCGACCGATGCCGCTGCTGCAGAGTAGATAACCGCAACGCAGCCCGGCCAGGGCATAGATCTTGGTCAGAGAGCGCAGAATTATCAGGTTGTCGAATCTTGCGATACGGTCGGCCAGGGAGTAGCCGGGACCGACGAAATCGATAAAAGCTTCATCGATGCAACAGGTGATCCGGGCCTGCTCACAGGCCCGGATCACCTGCTCCAACTCTTCCGGCAGCCAGAGGCTGCCGGTCGGATTGTTGGGATTACAGATAAAAATCAGCTCGGGCTCGCTTCGCAGAGTCTGACGGATCATCTCCTTCAATGGAAATTTTTCGCCCTCCCTCCAACTGATCAGGTTTTCAACCCGGCAGGAAACCAGCTTCAAGGCCCGCCCGTACTCGGTAAAGGTCGGTGACCATAAAAGAGCCTTTCCCGGTTTCAAAACCCGGGCCAGAAGATAGATCAGGGCCGTGGAACCGTTTCCGACCAGAACATTCACCCTCTCCAACCGGTGGCGGCGGGCTATCTGCCGTGCGAGTCCGTCGCCGTCGATTTCAGGATAATGCGCCAGGTAACGCAGACTGTCACATAATACCGCGTCAACCCCGGCAGGCAACCCCAAAGGATTGATATTGGCCGAAAAATCGATAATTTCAGCAACCGGAATCCCGGATTCGGAAGCTTTTCTGAAAACCCCCCCACCGTGAACCGGCAAAATCGTATCGCGATTGTCATCCACCAGAAAACCCCGCTCAGAAAAATAGAAAACCAACAGTGATCAGTGCTGCGAAAATGGCCGAACTCAAATAGAGATTCGTCACCGCCATGAACACCGCCTCCCGGGAAACCGTTTCCCGGTTATCGCCGATATACGGTTTCCGGACCAGCTTTCCGTGATAATAGTTGTCCCCGCCGAGACGTATTCCCAGGATTCCCGCCATGGCCGCTTCCGGCCAGCCACTGTTGGGACTGGAGTGGGCCCGGCGGTCTCGGCACAGGACCCGCCACCCGGACAACGGATCGAGACCCTGAAGGACGGCGGCCAGAAGGATCAGCAAAGCACTGATCCTTGCGGGAATGAAATTGAGAAAATCATCCAGACGGGCGGCGAAACGACCGAAATAGAGATAGCGGTCATTTTTATAACCCAGCATCGAATCCAATGTATTTACCGCTTTATAGGCCCAGGCCAGGGGAAGACCGCCAATCATGAAATAGAAAAGCGGGGCTATCACCCCGTCACTCAGGTTTTCCGCCACGGTCTCGATAACCGCCCGGAAAATATCATCCTCTTGCAGTTTGCCGGTTTCCCGCCCGACTATTCCGGACAGCGCCCGACGCCCCTCTTCCAGACCCTCATTCTCCAAAATCTCGATTACCCGGATCGCCTCCCGGGCCAGACCGCCACAAGCCAGCAGAGCATATAGCAGAAAAAACCGGAGTGGATAGTAGACCAAAGACCCGAGTGCTTGACCAAGCACCAGCAGCAATGCGATCCCCAATCCCGTCGCCGTTACCACCAGGACAGTCAGATACGCTCCGTTGCGCAACTCCCGTCCTGAATCCCGCTCCGGGGGATAAAGACGACGTTCCAGTAATTCAATCAGCCGGCCGATAGCTATTACAGGATGATATCTTCCGGTAAGATCATCGCCAAAACAGAAATCGGCAGCCAGCGCCAACAGAAAAACAACCATCATATCAATACTCATGAATTTCTTCCGTTCCTCCAGAAAACAATTGCGGGTCCCTAACTATAGTAAAACTTTGCAGTTGTCAAAAGAGTGCGATTATGGTATATCTACAGGTTCTACATCAAATCCTTGTTGTTAAATTCAACTATTTGTTTTTATTAGTTTTTTCAGGAAATACCGGTATGGACAAGGAAAAATTCTGGTCGCAGATTCTGGATGAGGTGAAGAAAGAGATCAGCGATCGGGATTTCTACTCTTTCTTTCGGGATATCGAGATCAAGGGACTTTCCGAAAACACCCTGATTCTCGAATTTCCCAACAGTTTCGTCAAGGAGTGGATCAAAGATAATCACAGCGATATCATTTCCCGCAAAGCTTCCCAGATCATGGGAAAACCGGTTGCGGTAAAGTCCCGGGTCAGTAAGAAGAAAAGACCGATAGTTAAAAAGAGCCCGCTTCCCAACGGCAACTCCCGCAACGGTCTGGCCCGCGATAACCTCAAACCGGAATTCACTTTTGAAAACTTCGTTGTCGGTTCACCCAACAAATTCTCACATGCCGCCGCCCTGGCCGTAGCCCAGCAGCCCGGCACCAGCTACAATCCACTTTTCATCTACAGCGTTCCGGGGCTCGGTAAAACCCACCTTCTCAACGCTATCGGCAATTATATCAAACAACATCAGCCGGATAGCAATATCTGCTATGTCACCTCCGAAGATTTCACCAACGAAATGGTTGATGCCCTGATGGAAAAAAAGATGGCCGAATTCCGTAACAAGTACCGTCAGGTCGATGTACTTCTGATTGACGATATCCAGTTTATCGCCGGCAAAGACAGTACCGAAGAGGAATTTTTCCACACCTTCAATACCCTGGAACAGAATCAAAAGCAGATCGTCATGACCAGCGATCAGCTTCCCAACGATATTCCCAAGCTGGAGAACCGTCTGCGCTCGCGATTTCAGATGGGCCTGATCGCCGATATCCAACCCCCCGACCGGGAGACCCTGGTCGCCATTCTCATAACCAAGGCCAAGCAGGAAAATATCCCTCTGGAAAAAGATGTCGCATTCTTTCTCGCCGAACACCTTTCCAATCTCGATATCAGACGCATTATCGGCACTCTGAACCGGATCGCCATGTACGCTTCGTTCGAAGAACGCAAGATAATCGACAAACCCTTCGCCCGCAAGACTCTGGAAGAACTCAATATCCTCTCCTGGGATGAAGTCACCGTAACCACCGAGGAGATTATCAAATATGTGGCCACCCATTTCAAGATCAGCACCAAGGACATCCTCTCCCGGAAAAGAACCAGCAATGTCGTTTTTCCTCGCCAGGTAGCCATGTACCTGGCCCGGGAGATCACTGACGAATCGTTCCCGGAAATCGGTAGCAAGTTTGGCGGCAAAGATCACGCAACAGTCATGCATGCCTGTAGAAAAATCGCTAAAGAGATTCAAATGAATCGAAAAACAGCTAATCTTATCAATAAATTGAAAGATGAAATAAGCTCGCCTTAAATGAAATTATTTGTGAAATCAGTGTTAATTTTGTTCTTAAAAACTATTGAAAAACCAACCACCGGAAAGATCTTTTCCAGGAGTCTCGAGTTGTTCACCTTTCAGGACCGCTCAGAGTGAGAATTTCAACACTTGGATAAACAGTAAAAGGAAAAGAAAAATAACTGGTTGCAGTTGCTATCCACAATTTAACAGCTTCTATTACTACTACTTGTTTTTTAATCTTTTTTTAAATAAACATGTTTTATAAACCCGGACATGGAATTGGCCCCTAGCGACAAGAAGAGGATATGATGGAAATTATTGCTGATCGTCAACAGCTGAGCAGCCATCTGCAGAAAATCCAGTCGATTCTGGAAAAATCGTCGTCTCTCAGTAAAGCCGAGAATATTCTTTTAAAAACCACCGGAGACAGACTGGAGATCATAGCTTATGATCAGAACTGCAGCGCCCGGGGAATCCAGGATATAGAAATAAAGCAACCGGGCTCGATTTCGGTCAACGGACGGAAGATATTCGATCTGGTCCGCAGCCTCAGCGATGCCAAGGTCAGTATTCGTCAAGAAAGCGAAAGCAGTCTGATCCTGATCGAAGACACCAAGAGTTCTTTTAAGATTTTAAGTGCCGATGTCGATGAATTTCCCGAAATCGATTTCAACACTCCGGCGGCCTATCTTCGTATCGACAGCCATATTCTCAGCCAGTTGATCGATCTGACGGTTTTTTCGGTCGCCAAAATCGCCGATCCCCGTTACAATCTCCAGGGAGTATTTCTGGAAATAGATCCGGTTAACGGTTTGTCTGAAAACGAAACCGAGACTATGGAAAAGGAGATTGCCGCCGGGTCCCATTTTTTCTCCCTGATCGCTACCGATGGCCACCGGGTATCGGTAGCCCGGACCACCGAGGTTTCAGGTCGTATTAACCTCGGTGAACGGAAGATATTTTCTCGTAAAAGTCTGCAGGAGATAAGAAGCGTTTTCAATAATGAGGAGATGCTCAATCTCGGATTTTCCCATAATGAGGTGGTGGTCTGGGGGGATGAGTTTATTCTTATCCTGCGAATGCTGCAGGGCGATTTTCCCGATTACCGCAAGATGATTCCCGAACATTTTTCACACCGGCTGGTGGTTGATCGGGAAGCTCTGTTGAATACCCTGAAACAGATGAACCTGTTGGCTCAGGAACAGTACAAGGGAGTCATTTTCGATATTGTTCCCGGTTCCATGAAAATCTCCATCAACAATCCGGAGATGGGACATGGTCATACCGAAATGGTTCTGGATTACCAGGGAGATCCGGTAAAGATTGGTTTCAATATCAGTTATCTGATGGATTTTCTCCAGGCCCTTCCGGATCAGTCCGTGGTTTTCTTCATCAATGATAAAACCCAGCCTTGTCTGATCAAGGGTGATGAGCACGAAGATTATATGTGCGGAATCATGCCGATCAGCTGAATGGCGCAGGGTTAGACAAAACAGGAAAAACAGTTATGACAAACGAATATGGTGCTGATCAAATCAAGGTTCTTGAAGGTTTGGAAGCGGTTCGCAAACGGCCTTCCATGTATATCGGCAGCACCGATGTGGCCGGGTTGCATCACCTGGTTTACGAACTGGTAGATAACAGTATCGATGAAGCTCTGGCCGGCTATTGCCGGCACATCAAAGTGGTTATTGGGCTCAACGATTCGATTACCGTGGCTGATGACGGGCGTGGGATTCCGGTCGATATCCATGAAGATACCGGGCTTTCCGGTGCCGAACTGGTCCTGACCAAGCTTCATGCCGGGGGAAAATTCGAAAATTCCGCCTACAAGGTTTCGGGCGGTTTGCATGGGGTCGGACTCTCCGTGGTCAATGCTCTGAGCGTTTCCCTCGAGGTTGAAATCCGGCGCAACGGCCAGATCTATTTTCAGAAATTCGAGCGCGGTGAAAAACGCAGCGAATTGACGGTTATCGGGAAAACCACGAAAACCGGCACCATTATCCGCTGTCAGCCGGACCCGGAAATCTTCGAGAATACGGTTTTCAATTTCGACACTATCAGTAGCCGCCTGCGGGAACTGGCTTTTCTCAACTCAGGAATCCGGATAACCGTCGAGGATGAGCGCGAAGAGGGACGCAGCAAGGAATTCCTTTACGAGGGCGGTATCGTCTCCTTCGTCGAATACCTGAACGCCAACAAGTCGCCCATCAATCCCCAACCCATCTATATCAGCGGCCGGCGCAATGATATCGATATCGAGATCGCGATCCAGTACAACAGCGCCTACAAGGAACAGATTTTCACCTTTGCCAATAATATTAACACCCACGAGGGCGGCAGTCACCTGGTCGGCTTCAAGGCGGCCCTGACACGGACGGTCAACAGCTATATCAACCAGCATAACCTGCTGAAGGGCAACAAGGTCAATCTCACCGGGGAGGACATCCGAGAGGGAATGGTCGCAGTCATCAGCGTCAAGATTCCCGATCCCCAGTTCGAAGGCCAGACCAAGACCAAGCTCGGTAACAGCGAAGTCAAGGGTCTGGTGGAATCTCTGGTCAACGAGAAGCTTTCCCAGTTCCTGGAAGAGAATCCCGGGGTCGCCGGGGTCATTGTCGAGAAGATCATCGATGCCGCCAAAGCCCGGGAAGCGGCCCGCAAGGCCCGAGAGCTGACCCGGCGCAAAGGCTATCTCGAGGGTTCGATGCTGCCCGGCAAACTGGCGGACTGCCAGGAGAAGGACCCCCTGAAATCCGAGATATTCATCGTCGAGGGAGATTCGGCCGGCGGTTCGGCCAAGCAGGGCCGGGATCGGAGAAATCAGGCGATCTTGCCTTTGAAAGGCAAGATTCTCAATATCGAGAAGGCCCGTTTCGACAAGATGCTGGGCAGCGAAGAGATCAAGATACTGATTACCGCTCTGGGAACCGGAATAGGTCGCGAGGATTTCGACCTCTCCAAGCTCCGCTACCATCGTATCATAATCATGACCGATGCCGATGTCGACGGTTCCCACATCCGTACCCTGCTGCTGACCTTCTTCTATCGCCAGATGGGAGAATTAGTCAAAAGGGGTCATCTCTACATTGCGCAGCCGCCGCTCTACCGGGTAACCCGGGGCAAACAGCATGAATATCTCAGCACGGAGCGGGAACTGAGCGAATTCGTTATCCGCCACAACAGCCAGGAGATGAAAATCTTAACCGGCGACCGGGATGATTCTCCGGTTATCGAGGGCGAAAAGCTGGTTGCCATACTTTTGCAACTGATTTCCTACAAGGATCTGCTGGACCGTCTTCAGTCCCGGGGCTATCCTCCGTCGCTGCTGAAAATGATGATCAGGCTGGGGTTTGCGAGCCGTGAGGATCTGCTCGACCGGGAGAAATGGGAGAATCTGCGGCGGAAACTGCCGGAAATCGGTCTCGATTTTACCGAACTTGGAGAGGATGAGATCAATGATACCTTGAGAATGATCGTCACCGACCGCAACGAGATTCCTCTGGCGGTCGATTACGGTCTTTTGAAAAGCGGCGACTACCAGGCCCTGCTGGAGCTCAGCCGGGAACTCGTCGGGCTTGAGAATCCCCCTTTCACCCTGGTTTTCAAGGACGAGAAGCTGACCGTCGCCAGCAAAGAGGAACTTCTGCTCAAGGTCCTGGAAAAAGGCAAGAACGGCATCAATATCCAGCGCTACAAGGGTTTGGGAGAGATGAATCCGGAGCAGCTCTGGGAAACCACCATGGATCCCGAACGGCGCAAGCTGTTGCGGGTTACGGTCGAGGATGATGTCGAAGCGGATGATATTTTCACCGTGCTGATGGGCGACAATATACTTTCCCGGCGGACTTTCATAGAGGAGAATGCTCTCCAGGTGGCCAATCTCGATGTCTGATGCCCGAAAACCCGCAAACCGCCGGCGTTCGTTAAGATTCTAAACCCCAGATCAAATGAGGAAACCGGCGCAGTTACCTGTTGACAAGCCGTTGATTTAATGGTAGTTAGCCCCGCGCAAAACCTGAAAGCATATTGGGAGATCGTCCAACGGCAGGACTACGGACTCTGACTCCGTCAATCCAGGTTCGAATCCTGGTCTCCCAGCCAGACAATTTTTTCCGCGCTTTGACGGCGGATTTACATGAGATAGATGGTCCCATCGTCTAGTGGCCTAGGATATCGCCCTCTCACGGCGAAGACACGGGTTCGAGTCCCGTTGGGACTACCAAAAAAGCAGTATTTGTCTTTTAGCTCCTGATAAGAGATCGGTCAGTCAAGATCATGAAAAGAACATTTCAGCCCAGTAACCTGAAAATGAAGAGAAAGCACGGTTTTCGTGCCAGAAGCAGCAGTGCGGCGGGCCGCCTTATTCTGAAAAGGCGGAGAAAAAGAGGGCGTAAGCGCTTATCGGCTTAATTTTTTCCATGACTGGTGGCCGGCGGAATTTTCCCAAAGCGGAAAGGCTGAGAAAAAGGAAAGATTTCAGTTCACTGTTCAAGCTGGGGCGCAAATTCAATACCCCCCATCTGATTCTATTCTGCCGGGCCAATCAGCGGCCACAAGCGCGACTGGGAATAACCGCCAGTCGAAAAGTTGGAACAGCAGTTGCCAGAAACCGGGTTAAACGTCTGATCAGAGAGTACTATCGACAGCATAAATCATTTTTTACGGCCGGATTTGACTATTCCCTGGTGGTAAAAAAGAGTTTTGCCTGTTTGCCGAAAAAAGCTGCCGAAGAGCAGCTGTCGCTTCTTCTGCGGAGAAGCAGGAGATTCACCTCCAGCCGATGTTGAAAAAAGCCTGTATAGCTTTGATTAAGATTTATCAGACTTTGTTGGCTCCCTATTTCGGTCATTCCTGTCGTTTTACCCCCACCTGCTCCCAATACACGCTGGATGCCCTGGAAAAATACGGTTTGGTCCGTGGTCTGGGCAAAGGAATGTGGCGTATTATCCGCTGTAATCCTTTTTTTGCCGGCGGCCACGATCCGGCCTGATCAAACGTAATCCGGTTCCGCTTTCCAGCCCGTATCTTTACCCGCCCGCAAGTGATTCAGCCCAGTTGCGTTTAATGCCGGCCTCATCTTTACTGCTGAATTTAAGGATATTATCAGTATGGAAAAAAGAACGATTTTAGCCATTGTCCTCTCACTGGCAGTGCTTCTCGGTTTCCAGTATTTCTTCCCTCCGGCGCATCCGCCGCAAAAATCCCGGACAGCCTCTCAGACGAAAATGCAGAAAGCGGATTCCCCGCCGGCGGTTGAGAAAACTGCCACCGCCCGGGATGCCGCAGCTGAAAAAACCGTCGCTGAGACTCGTACTCCCCCACCGGTGGCCAAAAAGGGTGAGTTGATTGTGGTGGACAGCCCCCTTTACCGGGCGGAAATCGACACCCTGGGCGGTTGCCTCAAAGCGTTCCACCTGAAGAAATACAAGACCGAGAACACTCCTGACAGTCCCCTATTGAATCTGGTGACCGTACCGGAAGGCGGTCCCTATCCCCTGACCGGCGCGGCCAAGATCGATACTGTCTGGCAGCCTGATGCCGGGCTGCTTTTCACGGTCGACGCCAACTCCCGTAAACTTGATCTCGATAACAGCCCGGCAGTCCTGAAACTGACCGCCCCCCTGTCGCAAGGGGATTACCTGGTCAAGGAACTCCATTTTGATCCCCAGACCTATGTGGTGGAGATTGCCTACTCCTATGTCGATCCCGCCGGCAAGCTGATCCCGGTCTCGGGTATCCGGGTCGATTGGGTTCACAGCAGTCATAACCAGAAAAAGAGCCGTTATGTCTATAACGGAGTCATCGGCTATGTGAACGACAAGGTTTTCAAGCCCGGGAAAAAAGACCGGGAGATCAAGCACCAGGAGGTGGCCGGCAATATCTCCTGGTTCGGCTATACGAGCAAATATTTCATCAGTGCCTTGATACCGCCGGATGCCGCCACCGCGACCCGGGCCCGGGGGGTGATCGACCGGGCCGATGCCGATGATTACACGGTTTCGCTGCAGATTTCTCAGGCCAACCGGATCAAGGCCTACATCGGTCCCAAGAAAGGCGATCTCCTGCAGGCCCTCGGGGTTCACCTCGAAGCCTCCATCGAATACGGCTGGTTCGGGGTTATCGCCCGGCCTCTGGTCTGGCTCCTCCATTTCTTCTACCAGTATGTTCACAATTACGGGGTCGCCATCATCATCCTGACCATTCTCATCAAGCTGGCTTTCTATCCGCTTTCACAAAAGAGCTACAAGTCGATGAGCCAGATGAAGAAGATCCAGCCCAAACTGGCCAAATTGAAGGAGAAATACAAGGACGATAAGGCCCGGCTCAACAAGGAGATGATGGATCTCTACCGGACCCACAAGGTCAACCCCTTTGGCGGCTGTCTGCCGATGGTCGTCCAGATCCCGGTCTTTTTCGCTCTCTACCGGGCTCTGATGGTGGCCATTGAACTGCGTCATGCTCCCTTTGTTTTCTGGATTACCGACCTTTCGGCCAAAGATCCATACTATGTGACTCCTCTGGTCATGGGAGCGACCATGTTCCTGCAGCAGAAGATGACGCCGACCACCGGGGATGCCATGCAGGCCAAGATGATGCTTTTCATGCCCATCGTCTTCACCTTCATGTTTCTCAACTTCCCCTCCGGCCTGGTGCTTTACTGGCTGGTCAACAATATCCTGTCTATCGGACAGCAGTATCTGGTCATGCGCCAGGTTGAAACTGCTTAATTGAGGTGGCGAAAGATGTCTGCAGAGCTCGAATTTGAAGGAAGGGACATTAAGGAAGCGGTTGAAAAAGCCTGTTTTACCCTGCAGGTCACGGAAGCCGAGCTTGACTTTGAAGTGATCCATCAGGGCGGCCGGAAACTGTTCGGACTGCTCGGCGGCAAGAATGCCAGAATCCGGGTGACCAGGAAGGATCCCAGCGGCAAGGAACTGGTTCAGGACCTGATCAAATCGACTTTTGGCGACGAGTTCGAAAAAACGGATTCCCCGTCGCAGCAGGGGTCGGAAAAAGAGATCCGGGAAGCGCAGGGCAAGGAGAAAGAGGATGTTTCCCGGCAGAAGCGCACCGCCGACCATTCCCGGAGCGGACGACGGCAGGCCGCGGATGCGGATGTCAGCGTCGAGTACGATCAGGACCGGATCTGCGAGGCGGCCGCCAGGATTCTCGAGTTGATGGGGATTTCCGGTTCCCGGGTCAGCGGTCAGCAGCGTGGCAATGAACTGCATCTCGAAATCACCGGGGATAACGATGAACTCGACCTGCTCCTGCGCCGCCGCGGGGCGGTACTCGACGCCCTGCAGTTTCTCATCAACAAGATCCACGGCGTCAAGGGCGGCCGAATCTTTGTCGACTGCAACGATTTCCGCTCCCGGCATGAAGAGGATATCTCGGAGCTGGCCCGG
>JAADEO010000033.1 GCA_013153415.1 Deltaproteobacteria bacterium | reverse complement strand
AACCGGTGCCGCCGCCGCTCTTGTGGATCAGGGCGGTCTGCTTGACGGCTTCGAAGATGCTCTCCATCGAGTCTTCGATCGGCAGCACGAAACAGGCCGAAAGCTGGCCCAGTTCGCGGCCGGCGTTCATCAGGGTCGGGGAGTTGGGCAGAAACTCGAGGTTGGCCATCATCTCGTAGAACTCCAGTGCCAACGGTTTTATATCGGCCTTGTCATCGAACTCTTTTTCCCCTTCGGCGATCGTCCAGGCCACCCGCCAGAGCATATCCTTGGGGTCCTCGATGGCTTTTCCGCTCTTGTCCTTTTTCAGGTAGCGGCGTTCGAGCACGGTAGTCGCGTTTTCGCTGAACCGGGGCCGGGTGGCGGTCTTCGGCAGGGCCGGAATCTTCTTTTCGGGTTTGGGGCTGGAACTCATGCTGGCAATCCTTTCCGACATAAATTTAATAATTTTAAGGGGTTTGTGATAATCGGCGCGGCTTTGCAAAACCGCAAGATATTGGGTATGATGCCCGCTTAAAACACAAGATGTAGTCATCTGTCAAGAGGAAAAACCTACGCGGAAGAGGTTTTTGCGTAGCGCGAAGGGGCTCGGAAACCGGGGCTGAAAACGCAGGTGATCGATATTACAGGAGGATTGAGAAGAGAGGAGTAGCGGAAAAAAATTTTCGCTCTATTTAGGAGAGAACCCGGCCGATGGTGAAGCCGCTCCAGGCGCCCAGCAGGCAGAGGGCGACGTTCAAGAGAATGTTGGCGCAGGCCTTGCCCGGGCTGCCGGCCTCGAAGAGTTCCAGGGTCTGGACGCTGAAGGTGGAAAAGGTGGTGAAGGCCCCGAGAAAGCCGATGCCGATAAAGGATTTGGCGGTGTCGGAAAGGAGGTTGCCGCTCAAACCGACCTGGGCGACGATGCCCAGCACGAAAGAGCCGACCAGGTTGACGGTCAGGGTTCCGTAAGGCATGGCCGTGCTGAAACGGCTGTAGACGAATTCGGAAACCAGGAAACGGCTGATGGCGCCGCAGAAACCGCCGCAGCCTATGGCCAGAAGATTCAACATGCATGGCTCAATAATCCGATGGACGGCGTTTGTCAAGTTTCGAGATCGGGTCGGGTCGGCCGGACCGGAGAAAGGCTATTTTTTGTTCTTGACCTGAGGCCGGCGGCGTTGTAGGAATTTCGACCGGAGTAATTCCGCCCGGATTTGGGAAAACATGACAATGATGCGAAATCGTTTCTTACAGAGATATCTCGTTTGCGGCTTTTTTGTCCTGATGCTGGGCTGGAGTGCAGGTTTTGCCGCCCGGCCGGCGGCGGCTTCGGAGTTCGATGATGCCCGGGTCGCCTTTGGTGCCTTCGACGACGGGCTCTATGATTTCGCCAGGCAGGAACTGGAGCGTTTTGTCAAGAACTATCCTCACTCCGAAATGCGGGAGAAGGCCTACCTGCTCCTGGTGCTTTGCGCCCTGGAGGGCCATGACTGCCGGGCGGCGGCCGGTTACCTGGCCGAGTTCGACCAGGATGAGGTGATTGCCGGTCTCGGGGTCGACCCGGCAGCACTCAGGCTGCATCTCGCCTACTGTTTCATGAAAGCCGGCAAAAGCGACCAGGCCCGGGGAATTCTGCTCCGGGTTACGGCCATGAAGAAATTTCCGGAGGCCGTGGCCCGGGCCCGCTACGAGCTCGCCCGGATCTATTTCGCCCGGAATGATTTCAAGTCGGCCGAGGCGATGGCGGCCCCCCTGCTGGCGAAGGACCGGCGGCACAAGAACCGCGCCCTGGGAATCGACGATGCGACCCTGGTCTGGATCGCGGCTTTTTCCCGGTTCCATTTGAAGAAGTACCGGGCGGCGCTGCCGCTGATCAAGGAGATTCTCGCCGGCCGGGACAGGTTCGCTCTGAAGGGGGATGATCTCCAGGCTCTCTACGGCATCGCTATTGAGAGCGCCTGGCAGGTTCGTGATGTCGAAACCATCAAGAAGTTTCTCCATGGTTGGATGCAAAGTGCCGGGAAGAATCTCGATCTGAAGAAATTCAGTTCGGCGCTGGCGCTCGTGACCGATCTCTTCCGGGCCCAGGGACGTCTGCCGGAGCTCGAAGACAGCCTTAAAAGAGCCGTGGCCGGGCAACTGCCGCAAGCGGAGAAGGTCTCCCACTACGAAGCCCTGATCGAGATCGCCCGCCTCAAGAACGATGAGACGGCCTTCAAGAAATACCTGGAGGCGGTAGTTCCTTTGGAGAAGAAAACCTCCAAACGGCGGATCAGCCACCTGCGGGCCCTGTTGCGCATCTCTTTCAAGCACAAGGATTACCCGGCCGTGGCTCGCTACGGCGCGATGCTGTCTGACGAAGACGGTGATTTCTGGTTCGAGGAGAAATACTATTTCCCGTTTCTCTCGTCGCTGAAAGAGCTGGGACGCTGTAATGAGCTTGTGCGCTATGTTCCCGGCCGGCTGCCGCCCTGGCAGAGCAACCTGCCGGCCGGCGAGCTCAAGCGCCGTTGCTATCTCGAAATAGCGGCCGGCGACTGCCTGATGCGGTTGCAGCGCTACTATGAAGCCGAGACTCTCTACCGTTCGGTCTACGGCCACTGCAGTGATCCGGAACTGAGACTCATGCAGCTGGCCACCCTGTCGCGGGTGGCGACTAAAATCAAAGACGGGAAAAACCTGGAAAAGTGGATCAGTTCGGAGGTCATCAAGAACTTTCCCCTGGACCGGGACGGCAACGAGAAGCTGCTGGGCCGCTACCCCGAACTGGTTCTGCTGGTTGCCGAATACTTCTTCCGCAACCGGGAGTACAGCCAGGCCATGCCTTCGCTTTTCTGGCTCGAAAAGCTCAAACCCGCGGTTGCTTTCAGGGATCGGGTGAACTTTCTCCTGGCCGAATCCTGTTACCGGAGCGGAGAGATCAATGACGCTCTCAGTCGCTACCAGGCTTTGTATCGCTCCGCCAAAGAGCCGGAGCTTCGTTACCTGGCCGCCCTGCGGCTGGCCGCTTATTACGAAAAACAGCCCCGTCTGAACCCGGCCGGGCGCAAGACCTTGCTCAGGCTCTACCGGGACCTCCTGAAATGGGAGAAAAGCCCCAGGCTCAGGCAGGAATTCAAAAACAAGCTGAAACTGCTCGAAGCCGCGGCGAAACCATCCCCGGCCCTGCAGAAGAAGAAAAAAGAGCTTAACGGCAAACCCCGCAAACAACTCCGCTAGGAGCCTGAATGAAATATTTCCTGACCGCTCTGGGCCTGGCCATGATTATCGAAGGCATGCCCTATTTCCTGGCCCCGAAAGCCATCAAGAAGACCCTGGAGACGATCCGCCAGCAGCCGGAGAGCTTCCTGCGGATCTTCGGACTGACGGTTATGCTGGTCGGCGTCGGTCTCCTTTATCTGGTCAATCGCTAAGAGATCTTTTATTCGGTTGACTTAAATGGCCTGTTGTGCTTTATAAGCGGGCTGTTTTGGAGTTGCCGATCTTTGGAAATTGATCATGATGCCTGCAGACCTGTGGCTGATTGCGGGGCCGGCGAAAAAATGTAATTATCCAGGATCTGCCTGAAGATGGATGTCAGTCTTTTCGATTACGAATTACCGGCCGAACGGATCGCCCAGTATCCGCTCAAGGAGCGGGATCATTCCCGTCTGCTGCTGGTCAGGCGGGGAAGCCTCGATTTCGACGATCGCTTCTTCTATGAATTTCCGGAGCAGCTGCGTTCCGGCGACCTCCTGGTTCTGAACGATACCCGGGTCATTCCGGCCCGGCTTCTGGGGCGCAAACCCACCGGTGGCCGGGTGGAGGCTTTCCTGGTGCGGCCGGCGAGTCCGGACGAAGCCCGGCAGCAGGGATATGAAAACTCCTCCGACCGGCAGCTCTGGCGGGCCCTTTTCAAAGCCTCCAAGGCGGTCAGGCCCGGACTCAGGCTCGATTTCGATGGTGATCTGGCGGGGGAAGTTGTGGCGCCTTCCGGGCTTGAGCCCGGTTTTTTGCTTTTAAATTGCACTTCCGGCCCGCTTCTCGAGACCCTCGAGAAGGTCGGACGGGTGCCGTTGCCGCCCTATATCAAACGATCCGCTGAAGCCGACGACCGGCAGAGCTACCAGACGGTTTTCGCCGCCAAGGCCGGGGCCGTTGCGGCGCCGACCGCGGGGCTGCATTTCACCGATGAGCTCTTTTCCCGGCTCGAGGAAAAGGGCATCGGCAGGGCTTTCCTGACTCTGCATGTCGGTCTCGGCACTTTCGCCCCGGTGCGCTGCGAAAAAGTCGAGGATCACCGGATTCACGAGGAGTTTTTCCAGATTCCGGCCGCAACCCTTGAACGGATCGAAAAAACCCGGCGGGAGGGAGGCCGGATCGTTGCGGTCGGGACCACGGTGACCCGTTCCCTGGAATATTTCGCCGCCACCGGCATCAGTGAAGGGTTGTGCGACCTTTTCATCTATCCCGGTTTCGAGTTTAAGCTGGTTGATCTGCTGCTGACCAATTTCCATCTTCCGGCCTCGACCCTGATGATGCTGGTTTCAGCCTTTGCCGGCCGGGAGACGATCATGGCCGCCTACCGTCGGGCCCTGGAGCTCGAATATCGTTTTTACAGCTACGGCGACGCCATGTTGATAAGCAGGTAGATGAGTATTTTCCGGATAATTGCCGAAGATCCCGGAACCCGGGCCCGCCGGGCCCGATTGACTACCGGGCACGGCGAGATCGAGACCCCCTGTTTCATGCCGGTCGGCACCCGGGCCACGGTCAAGGGCCTGACTCCGAAACAGCTGGCCGAGGAAATCGGCGCCCAGATCGTTCTGGCCAACACCTACCACCTCTTTCTCCGTCCCGGTCACCAGCTGATCGAAAAACTGGGCGGCGT
>JAADEO010000201.1 GCA_013153415.1 Deltaproteobacteria bacterium | reverse complement strand
TGATCTTCCGCCGAGCGGCCCAGTTTCTGCTCGAGCGAGGCATAGGTGCTCTCAAGCAGATTGCAATCATTGCGCAGGCTGCGTGATGCCCAGTCCTGGGTCCGCAGATCATCGAGCATTGCACCGCGGATACGGAATTCAGCGTAGGTTTTGAACTGGATCTGGCGAGATGGATCGAATTTGCTGACGGCATCCAGCAGGCCAACGACCCCGCTATTGATCAGGTCGTCGACTTCCACATTTTCCGGTAAGCGGGAGGCGAGACGTTGGGCGAGGCGCTGAATCAGAGGCAGAAACTCCCGAATCAGAGTTTCTTCATCGAGCACAAATTTTCCGGACTCAAGGTCACCCACGACTCCCGCCATCATTTTTGTTGGCTTCGTAACAACTCCACCTGCTTCGTTGCTCGAAAAGTCTTCGTCACTGCGGCGTACTTCTATGTACGCCTCATTCCTCAGCTTTCCGGCGCCTCGCATCTGAAGCTGTTACTGTGCCAACCTGTTCTTTAGTACCCTACAGAACGTTTAGTTGCGGGCCGAAAGGCCCGCTTGGGTTGCGGATCAGGAAAACACGGCACCTTTTACCCGGCACCGGTCAGGCGCTGCCAGAAATAGTGCAACCCGCCGCTTTTATCGTTGAGTGGCAGACGGCGCAGACGGCGGGCCAGTTCGACGTAGGCCTGAGCCGCCGGTGCTTGAGGCTCCATTTCCACTACCGCCTGCTGGCGCCGCACGGCCCGGGGAATGCTGGCATCTTTAGGGATATATCCCAGAAAAATCAAAGTGATGTCAAGGAATTTCTCCCCGACCCGGCTCAGCTGGCCATAGATCTGGCGGGCTTCATTCTCATCCGCCACCTGGTTGAGCAACAAGTAGAATTTCTTCTCCCCGTAACGGTTGCAAAGCACCTTCATCAGGGCGTAGGCATCGGTCATAGAAGTCGGCTCCGGGGTGGCGACCACCAAGGCGGCATCGGCGGCCCGGACAAAACCGGTCACCATATCCGAGATACCGGCCGCGGCATCGATCAGGAGGAAGTCGAGCTCATCTTCATAGGCACTCAACTGCTCCATCAGGACCTGCTGTTCCCGGGTGCCGCTGCGGGTCACCTCCTGGATACCGGAAGCAGCCGGGATGATCCGGATCTTACGAGGCCCTTCAACCAGGATTTCAGACAGTTCCTTCTCCCCGCTGAACAGATGTTTAAGATTGTATTCCGGGGCCAACCCGAGCATAACATCGAGATTACCGAGTCCGAGGTCGGCATCCAGCACCATCACCCGGTCCCCGAAACCGGCCAGGGAAGTCGCCAGGTTGATTACCGTGTTGGTCTTGCCGACCCCACCCTTGCCGCTGGCTACCGCGATCACCTTGACCCGGGATGTCTTGCCATTGCGATTGAGTCCTGATGCCTGATCCATTATATTCTTCCTTGAAATAGTTCCTGGTTTTCCGCTTCTTTGACAATATCCAGCAAAAGATCGACCAGCCGCTCGGGACTGGCGATCTCTATATCCTCGGGAACCTTCTGGCCGTGGGTAAAAAAACTCAACGGCAATCGGGCATAAGTCAGGCCGTTGAGCAGGGAGCCATGGCAGGAGGTCTCGTCGAGCTTGGTGAAAAGCAGGGCCCGGGCTCCGAAGGACCGGAAAGAGACCAGGTTTTCGAGCAGGTCCTCCTCTTGCAGGGCGGCCGGTAACACCAACAAGGTATCCCCAGACAGCCCCCGCAAGATCCGCAGTAACGCCGCCAGGCCGGACCGGTCCCGGGAACCACGACCGATGGTATCGATCAGGACCCGGTCGAAATCGGCAAATTTCCCCAATACCACGGACAACTGCCGACGATTTTCAACGATCTCAACCGGAATTTCGAGCCGGCGGCCATACTCGCGGATCTGTTCCACCGCGCCAAGCCTGAAAGTATCCACCGAAACCAGAGCGACCCGTTCGGCCCGACCCATGAAATAGGCGGCGAGTTTGGCCAAGGTCGTGGTTTTGCCGACCCCGGTCGGCCCCACCAGAGTCACCACCCGGGCCAGAGCCACCGGCTCGAGAATTTCAACCCGCTCCTGCAGGCGCCGGGCCAGGGCCGCTTTTACCAGAGCCGCAACCCATCTCTCCGGGCGGTCAGCATGTACCTGGCCAGCGACCTCCCCCTGAACCTCCCGCAACAGTTCAAAGGCGATCTCGCTGCTCACCTTGCGGGCCCGCAGAGCTTCAAACAACTCATTGAAAACCGGCTGCGACCACTCCTCGATCAACCCGCTGCCACTCAGCAAACGGAACATCATGGCTTTGAGTTGCTTCATCTCACAGCGCAGCAGATCATATTCCGGATGCTCGCCGGTCCTTTCCGACACACCTGGTATTTCCTCGGTTTCAACTTCGCTCTCATCCCCGAACCAAAAGATTTGCCCGGCTTTTTCCCCCGCCCCGTCCAGGCTTTCAACCACTTCCGGAACCGTGGTTTCAGGAGGAGGTTGGGGCACGGCCCGGGTCTCCCGCACCACCCTGATAACCGGGTCGAAATCGACTGCGGCGACAATCTCGACCCCCTCCGTCCCCGCACCATCATCTTCCAGGCGAATGGTTTCTAAGATGACCGCGTCATCCCCGAACTCACGCCGCACCGCCTGGAGGGCGGCAGCACTGTCTCGACCCTGAAAGCGTTTAACCCGCATCACCCGCTCCCGCATTGCCGCGACTAATACGGCCCAGGGACTGAACCGTTACCTGCGAGGGGATCTCATTATGCGACAGAACCGCCAGGCCCGGGACAAAACGCTCTAAAAGGCGCTTGAGATGAAAGCGGACAATCGGCACGCACAACAATACCGGCCGGGCTGAGACCTGGTCGAATTTCTCCTGCAGCTTGCGCAGCTGCTCCACCATCGAAAAAACAATTCCCGGATCGAGGGTCAGGAATGCCCCCTGGTCGGTCCTCTGGATAGAAGCGTTGATCTGCTCCTCCAAGGCCGGATCCAAAGTTACAACATAGAGCCGGTTACCTTCGCTGAGATAACTGCTCACTATCGTCCGGGAGAGTTCCTGGCGCACATACTCGGTCAGGACATCAATATCCCGGATCTGGGCACTGTACTCGGCCAGGGCCTCGAGAATGGTCATCAGGTCCCTGATCGAGACCTGCTCCCGCAAGAGATTCTGCAAGACCTTCTGCAGGGTCCCCCAAGGCACCTGGCTGGGAACAATGTCATCGACCACCTTGGGATAGCGCTGGGAAAGGTTTTCCACCAGTTTCTGCACATCCTGACGGGTGAGCAGCTCATGCAGGTGGGCTTTGATGGTTTCGACCAGGTGGGTGGCGACCACGGTCGAGGGATCGACCACCGTGTACCCGGCCAACTGGGCCCGCTCCCGGAGTCTCTCTTCGATCCACAGGGCCGGCAAGCCGAAGGCCGGCTCGGTCGTGGGAATGCCCTTGATACCAGAATCCTGCCCCTCGTTTTCCCGGCCCATGGCCAGACAATAACCGGGCATGATCTCGCCCTCGGCCACAACATTGCCCTTGATCTTGAAAGAGTAGGCATTGGGTTTGAGCTGGAGATTATCACGGATATGAATCGAGGGCATGACGATTCCCAGATCGAGGGCGAACTGGCGGCGAATCAGCTTGATGCGTTCGAGCAGGTCGCCACCCTGCTCCTCGTCGACCAGGGAGATCAGGGCGTAACCGACCTCGAGTTCCATGGTATCCATGATCAGCAGTTTCTCGACTTCCTCGGGTTCGGCCTTGACTGCCGCCGCGGCTTTCTCCTGCTCCTCTTCAGCCTCTTTCACCCGGGCCTCCTTCTCCGCCTCGACCTGGCGATTCAACAGGAAAGCGACCAGGCCGACGAGCAGAGCCAGGGAGAAAAAAGAGAGCTTGGGCAGACCCGGGATCAGGGCGAACAGGAAAAGGGCGATCGCGGCCAGGCTCAAAACCTTGGGATAGGCCGAAATCTGACGTACCAGATCGCTGCCCATACTCGATTCGGCCGCCGACCGGGAGACCATGATACCAGCCGCAGTGGAGATGATCAGGGCCGGAATCTGGCTGACCAGACCGTCACCCACGGTCAAAGTCGTATAAGTCGAGGCGGCCTCGGCCATGGTCATACCGTGCTGCATAACTCCGACCACGAAACCGGCCATGATGTTGATCAAGGTAATGATGATGCCGGCAATGGCGTCACCACTGACGAATTTGGCGGCACCGTCCATGGCCCCGTAGAAATCGGCCTCTCTCCGGATCTCGGCCCGCCGGGCGCGGGCCTCCTCCTCGGTAATCATCCCGGCATTGAGATCGGCGTCGATCGCCATCTGTTTACCGGGCATGGCATCCAGGGTGAAGCGGGCCGTGACCTCGGCAATCCGGCCCGACCCTTTGGTGATGACCAGAAAGTTGATGATCACGAGAATGGCGAAAATGATGGTGCCGACCACGTAGTTGCCGCCGACCACGAATTGGCCGAAAGCCTTGATCACCTGGCCGGCAGCGTCGACCCCCTGGTTACCATTGAGCAGAATCAGGCGGGTCGA
Organism: Deltaproteobacteria bacterium; assembly: GCA_013153415.1. GTDB lineage: Bacteria > Desulfobacterota > Anaeroferrophillalia > Anaeroferrophillales > Tharpellaceae > JAADEO01. The sequence goes on along the minus strand of JAADEO010000201.1, from coordinate 345 downwards.
AGCGACATTGAGGGAGAGACGAAAGAGGGTGGTGACCAAAAGCAGGGCCGGGAAAATAGAGAACTCCAGGACCTTGAGCAGGTACATCGAGATCAGCAGAATGATGATCGAGATGCTGATGTTCATGGCCAACAAGGTATCGAGCATGACCGTGGGCAGGGGCACGATCATGATCATCAGAATCGCGATTACGGCGAAAGCCATAACCGCGTCCTTGCTGGAAAGCAGTCGCGAAAAAGCGGTTTTTGCGGTTGCCTGGGCCATTAAAAATTCTCGATACGCAGCATCAGGTTAAAAGTGGTTAGCGGGCGCTCTGGTAACCGGCCTGGGTATCACGCCGGTAAA
>JAADEO010000220.1 GCA_013153415.1 Deltaproteobacteria bacterium | reverse complement strand
CCGGTGATGCCGACCAACCTTTACGGGCCTGGGGACAATTATGATCTGCTCGATTCCCATGTCCTGCCGGCCCTGATCCGCAAGTTCCACCTGGCCCGCCTGGCGGCTGCCGGGAAGCAGCATGCCCTGGCCGAGGATGCCGCCCGGTACGGTCTCATTCCCAACGATTTCTATCTCAACCTGATGCGGATCGCCTTGGCCGCCGGCCACACCCTGGACGGGGCTGGAGCCCGGTCTCCCGAGGAACTGCCGGTGGTGGACCGGCCGGCGCCGGAGGTTGAACTCTGGGGAACCGGAACTCCGAAACGCGAATTCCTCTATGTCGACGATCTGGCCGAGGCCCTGCTTTTCCTGATGTCGAACCATTCCGGTCGGGATCTGATCAATATCGGGACCGGCCAAGATCTGAGCATCAGGGAACTGGCAGAAATCGTCTGCCGGGTGGTCGGCTATCGCGGGGGGATGGTCTTCGATGCGGAAAAGCCCGACGGGATGCCGCGAAAACTGCTCGACGTCTCCCGCCTGCGGGAACTCGGCTGGCAGGCCCGGACCTCCCTCGAAGATGGGATCCGAACCGCTTACGCCGCTTATCTGGAGGGGGGAAAAAGCTGATGGCTGCAGCCCGATTTTCGACTACCTGTTTCAAGGCCTACGATCTTCGCGGCCGGGTTCCGGATGAGCTCAATGAAGAATTGGCTTATCGCCTGGGACGGGCTTTTGCCGCTTTTCTCAAGCCGGACCGGGTTGCGGTCGGTCGGGATGTCAGGCTTTCGAGTCCGGCTCTGGCCGCGGCCTTGACCCGGGGTCTGACGGATGCCGGGGTTGCGGTCTGCGAGCTTGGTCTCTGCGGAACCGAGGAGGTCTACTTCGCGACCTTCAACTATGGGTTGGATGGCGGCATCATGGTGACCGCCAGTCATAACCCCGCCGATTACAACGGTATGAAACTGGTGCACCGCGAGGCCCGGCCCCTGAGCGGCGACTACGGGCTGCCCCAGATCCGGGAGCTGGTCGCCGGGGAAGAATTTCCCGCTCCTGCCGGAACGGGCCGGGCGACCCGGCTCGATTCCCGCGCCGCGTATATTCAACACCTGCTCGGTTATATCGAGGTCGCGGCCTTGCGTCCATTAAAGGTCGTAGTCAATGCCGGCAACGGTTGTGCCGGACCGGTACTGGATCTGCTGGAGCAGTACCTGCCTTTTACCATGTTCAAGCTGCTCAACGAGCCGGATGGCACCTTCCCGCAGGGTATTCCCAACCCCCTGTTGCCGGAAAACCGGGACCTGACCAGCCGGGCCGTGGTCGAGAACCGGGCCGATGTCGGGTTGGCCTGGGACGGTGATTTCGATCGCTGTTTCTTCTTTGACGAAAACGGTCGTTTCATCGAGGGTTACTATATCGTCGGCCTCCTGGCTGAGAGCCTTCTGGCCCGTCATCCCGGCGCCACGATCATTCATGATCCCCGTCTGACCTGGAATACGATTGAACTGATCAAGGAAAATGGTGGTCGCCCCCAGGTTTCGAAAACCGGTCATGCCTTTATCAAGCAGAGCATGCGGGAGTTCAACGCGGTGTATGGCGGGGAGATGAGCGCCCACCATTATTTCCGCGAATTCTCCTACTGCGATTCGGGCATGATCCCCTGGCTTCTGGTCCTGGAGCTGTTGAGCCGCACTGGACGGAAGCTCTCCGAGCTGGTTGATGAACGCATCCGCCGCTACCCGGTTTCCGGCGAGATCAACCGCCGCCTGTCCGACCCGGCTGCGGCTCTGGCCCGGGTCGAGGAGCATTTCACCCGGCACCAGACTCCCATCCGGCGGGAGGAGATCGACGGCCTCAGCCTGGAGTTCGAAGAGTGGCGTTTCAACCTGCGTTCATCCAACACCGAACCCCTGTTGCGGCTTAATGTCGAAAGCCGTGGCGACCAGGCCCTGATGGAGGATAAGACCAGAGAGATTCTGGAGCAACTGGAGTCGGAGTGAAATTGGATCTGATTCTAGATTTTTCTCCTACCCCGATTTCTGAGACTTGACCGGCACTGGGTAAACAGGTTATAAGCGCCATTCATCGGTCAGCATTTCGCTTTGAGTGCGAGATAAAAGAAAAGATACAGGAGAACTGATAGTGAGTGATACCAGCAATGAGAAGAAGGTAGCGGAAACGGGTTCTGAAGCCGTTCCGCCTGCCAAACGGAAAAGTATTGTTCCTTTTGCCGTCGCGATTATCATCATTTTGTTGACGGTTTTTGTGGTCATGAGTTTTCTGAGTGCTCAGAAAGCGCACAAACAGATGGTCGAACTCGGTCGCCGGATTACCGCTCTCCAGGAGAGCGGCGACCGGATCTCCGGCCGGGTACTGGCGGTTGAGGAAGAACTGATGCGGCGCTCCCTGAAACAGCGTCGCAGCCGGCTTACGAGATCGCTCCGGGCCCTGCAGGATCTGAAGCCGTTGCTGCGGAGCAACCGGCAGCTCGCCGCCCAGGTGGATGGCCTGATGGCCGCTTTGGGTAACGAGAAAAAACAGCTCGAACTCGAACTTTGTGGTGATCAGGCCCGGCCTGTCTGCCCGGGTACGGGGGATACCGCATCTGCATCAACCCCCTGTCTCCAGAACGGCTCTCAGCCCTGTCCCTGTCCCCAGGCCGGCAGCGAGGCCTGTCCCAAACCGGTGAAAGCGGTCCGGACCGAGTGTTCGAATGGGGTCTGTCGACTGGTACCGGCAACTGCGGCTGCTTCCGGTCCCGTGGAGGCGGGTGCCTACGCCCTGGTACCGGCCGCACCCCAGCATCCGGAAATATCTGCCGGGGGTGGCCACGGTGCCGATGGTTCGGTCAAAAAACCCAAGATCGATAACTGGTGGTCGCGGTTCATCAATCTGCGGATTTTCGGGGGGAATTGAGTCAGAACCAGTATTGCTGGAGACCGGCCTGGAAGTTTTTCCGGGCCGGTTTTGTTTTAGTACCTTATTAGTACCTTACAGGTTATTTTCTGCACAAAAAACCAGAAAAATCATTGGCAGAAAATGTTCTGACAAGAGTACTTTTGCGGGGATCCGTCCCCGCCCTGGTCGGGGAGTAGCATCGGTGACGGCAATTGCAGGTAGTGAAGAAAATCTGGTTTGCGGGATCAATGCCGTGACCGAGCTTCTGCGAGTCAACCGGGCCCGGATTCAGCAACTCTATTGCCAGGAGCAGGCTGGTCGGCGGGTGCGGGAGTTGGCCGAGCGGGCCCGGCGGGAAAAGATCACCGTCAAAACCGTTCCGGCAGCGGCTCTGGAGCGCCTGGCCCGGGGCATACGCCACCAGGGCGTGGCCGCGGTTGTCGCTTCGTTCGTTTACACGCCGCTGCCGGAACTATTGAAAAGGCTTGAAAAACGTGATACCCCGGTGCTGGTCGCCCTCGACGGGATTACCGATGCCCGCAACTTGGGTGCCATTATCCGGACTGCGGCGGCGGCCGGGGTTGCCGGCCTGCTACTGCCGGAAAGACGCAGTGCCGCGGTCAATGCCGCCGCCACCAAGACTGCGGCCGGGGCCCTCGAGAACCTGCCGGTCAGCCGGGTGGTCAATCTGGCCGATGCCCTGGCCCGGCTCAAAGAGGCCGGGTTCTGGATCTGCGGTGCCGCCACCGCTGGCGGGGAGAACCTCTACGAGGTGGACTGGCCCGAAAGACTGGTCCTGGTTCTGGGATCGGAGGATAAGGGTTTAAGGCCGATCATCGCCCGGGCCTGCGATTTCTCGGTTACCATTCCTCTGGCCGAGGCCAGCGAATCCCTCAACGTCGGGGTGGCGGCGGCGGTTACTCTGTTTGAGATAAACCGTTCTCGCCGCCATACCAGAAATGCTTCCGTTTCCAGGTCAGCTCCATCCCGTGGAAAGGGCATTTGACCGTGACCTCGTCGTCGCTGACGGCGATGACGTCCCAGTCTTCGAGTTTTCCCTGCCGGCGGCGTTTGATCCGCTCGCCGACCTTGAAAGGGTAGGGTTCAAAAATAGTACACTGGTAACTCATCTTGCCAATCACTCTTTCTGGTTCCGGTTTTGATTTGTTACACCCACAGTTCTAAGCTATCAATTCTTTACGGAAGATCGCCTTAATGTCAAGAGATAATCCACCGGCCTGGCCGCAGCTGGCGATCGTTTTGGTCGAACCCAAGCTCGATATGAACGTCGGGGCCGTGGCCCGGGCGATGAGGAACTTCAATCTCGGCCGCCTGATCCTGGTCGCTCCCGGTTGCGATCACCTGTCCGCCAAGGCCCGGGCGCTAAGCTGCGGTGCGGATGGCTTGCTGGAAAAAGCCGAAATTTTTACCGACCTTGGAACCGCTCTGGCCGAATTCAAACTGGTGGTCGGAACCACGGCCCGGGTCGGCAAGTATTGCCATCCGGTTTTTACCCCGGCCGAAACCGCGGCCCGGATCGCCGATCTCGGGTCTGGAACCCCGGTGGCAATCATGTTCGGCCGCGAAGATTACGGCCTCGCCCGGGAGCAGCGTCGCCATAGTCACATACTCTCCTCGATTCCGGTAAACCCGGAATTCTCATCTCTCAATCTGGCCCAGTCGGTGCTGCTTTACGGTTATGAACTGAGCCGCCAGTCGCATCCTGGGGCCGGCTCTCCGGCCGATCTCGCCGATCACGCCGAACTCGAAGGCATGTATGCCCATCTGCGCCGGACCCTGACCGACCAGGGCTTCTTGAATCCCAGTAATCCCGATCACCTGCTCGAATACCTGCGCCGGCTTTTCGGCCGCGCCGCGATGAGTTCCCGCGAAGTCAGAATTATCCACGGCATCATGAGCCTGATCGACCGTCTGGCCCGTTGATTCCCAAGGTAAAGGACGTTGCTGAAAGTGGCCGCTCTGGGGGTTGACTATTTGGCGGTCAGTTTCTTGATCGCTTCTCCCAGGCCTTCGAGAGAGAGGTGGAACATGGGAAGGACCTGCCGG
>JAADEO010000078.1 GCA_013153415.1 Deltaproteobacteria bacterium | reverse complement strand
GGAACCTGCCGCTGCCGGTTGCGGGTGAGCCGGCTGTTGCCTGATGTCGGGGGCCCGGTAGCTTCTCAGCTCGTGTAAAAAATAAAAACCCGGCGACCATCAACTGGTCGCCGGGGTTTTCTGTTTTTGATCAATTGTAGCGCTTCTCAACTCAGCTGCAGGGCCGCGTTTTCAGCTGCAGTCATGACATGGTAGCTTAGTGGGGATGCGGTCAGCAGGGGATGGGTGCCGTATTGCATGGTCGCCAGGTTGTCGGCCGTAAGCCGGGCCTGGATGGCGACGGCGATGATGTTGACCATGTCGGCCGCGGCTTCACCGCCGGAGACATGACCGCCGATGACAACGCCGTTGTCGCGCCGGAACAGGAGTTTGAGTTTCATATCCGGGATACTGCCGGGCAAGTGGCCGGGATGGCGGTTGGGGGTGACCACTTCGCCGATGACGAAATCGATTCCTTCGTCTGTTGCCGCCTTGGTGGTCAGACCGGCCGCGGCAACCGCGACTTTTCCGACCATGGTGCTGAAGGCTCCGAGTGCTCCCAGGGTGGCGCGTTGCGGCTGGTCGAGATTGCAGGCGGCCAGCATGCCTTCACTGCAGGCGACCGAGGCCAGGCGGATGCCGCTGGGCTTGCCGGTGATAAAAGAGAATTTCGAGGCGCAGTCGCCGGCGGCCAGGATATCGGGATCGGCAGTGCGCATGAATTCGTCGATTTTGATCCCACTCCGGGGGTCGGCCTCGAGACCGCATTCTACGGCCAGATCGATATTGGCTTGTGCCCCGATACCGATTATGACCACATCGGCCGGGAGGACCTCACCGTCGGCCAGTTTGACCCCAACAACCGTTCCGCTGCCGGTCAGTTCGCTGGCCTGGGCCCCGGTTTTGATGGTGATGCCCATGTTCTCCAGCTCTTTTTCGACCTTGATACAGAACTCCTCTTCGCAGGCCAGCATCAGGCAGTGGGGCAGCATCTCGACAATGGTAACCTTTTTCGCGACACCTCCTTTTTCCCCCATAACGGCAATCTGTTCAGCCATTTCGACCCCGATGAAACCACCCCCGATAACCACGACATTACGGGCTTTTTCGAGGGCTGAATAGACCTTCTGCAGGGCTTCGGGTTCCTTGCTGATGGTGAAAACCCCGTCCTGATCGATTCCGGGCAGGGGCGGAACGAAAGGTTTCGAGCCGGTGCCGATAATCAGCTTGTCGTAAGCGATGGAGCTATCGTCGCTGAAAATCACCTGCTTGGCGGAACGATCAATCTTGCTGACCTCGCGGACGATGATTTCGATACCGAGATCGATGAACATCTGGTCCGGGATCAGGTCTTTTTCAACCGAACCCATGATCCCGTAGATATAGGGGATGCCGCAGGGAACCGGAGTGCGACTGGCCTTTCTGATTACGGTTACCTTCTTTTCGGGAAAACGTTTTCTCAGGGTTACCGCCGCCATCATTCCGGCTGCCGATGCGCCGATAATAACCACTTTTTCACTGGCCATGGGAATAAACTCCTTTCTCAAAATTGCAGTCTTGATGTTCAGATAATTGAATATCCGTCCTGCAGCCGCCACCAGGTATGCATTCCGGGCAGCCATAGGCTCTTAAATTTGATTCGGTGAGGTAAACTGGCAAATTTTAAATAGAAAAAAAGGATTCAACACTACTGCTGAATGGCAATCTTGTCAAGAAAGAATTGTATTTATTTTTTTGTGGTTATTGCCTTTTCCCGGTGAGCTGTTTCGGGAATGATCTGGACTGAAACTATGCGGTTGCCTTCCATTTGCGCCACCCTGAAAACAAAGTTTTTGAGGCGGACGCTCTCTCCAGAAATGGGTATGCGCCCCAGTTGGTCGAGAATCAGTTTGGCGGGATGATCGTAAGCGACCAGTTCCGGGTCGAGCCCGAGTTCGGGCAGAGCCTGGCTGATTTTACGCATCGATAAAGTGCCGGGAACGATCACCGATCCGTTGTTGAGGGAGATGATGTCGGAGGGCCGGCGGCGGTCGGTTTCGTCTTCGAGACGGCCGACAATCTCACTGACGATGTCGTCGCGACTGAGAATGCCTTCAATGCCGCCGTATTCATCGACGATGATGCCGAGACTGATACGTAACCGGCGGAATTTTTCCAGCAGGTCGTCGAGGGTCGCGGTCTCGGGGAAAAAATGGGCCGGACGCAGGATCGAGCGCAGCTTGAAACCTTTGCCCCGGCGGCGGAAGAGATCCTTGATATGGAGGATGCCGATGATATTTTCGGGATCATTCTGATAGACCGGATAGCGGGAGTGGCCGTGTTTGCGGATGATGCCGTTGATTTCCCGCAGACCGGCGGTGTCCGGCAGGGAGATGATCCGGGAGCGGGGAACCATGATTTCGCGGGCCCGGGTCTTATCGATATCGAGAACATTGGCGAGCATGTAGCTCTCGCTCTCCCGCAGCAGTCCTTCCTGGCGGCCGGCCAGGATAATGCTTTTGATCTCCTCATCGGAAAGGGTCTGGCGTCGGGGGTGATCACTGGAGCCGGTGAGACGGAGCAGGAGGTTGACCGCGAACGAGAGGAAACGGTTTATCGGTTTCAAGAGATTGATCAGCAGGTGGAGCGGCCGGGCCGCTTTCAGAGCAATGCGATCGGGATGGGTGGCGGCATAGGTTTTCGGGGTTATCTCCGCCCCGATCAGCAGGATGATGGTGACCGCTCCGGTGGCGATAACGACTCCATTCTCTCCCCAGAGGCTGAGGCAGATTTGGGTTGCCAGCGCCGAAGCCGCAACATTGACGAAGTTGTTGCAGACCAGGATCGTGCTGATGAACTCCCGGGGTTGATCGAGAATCTTTTCAAGCTTTTCGACTGCCTTGGGGTGGCGTTCGCGATAGTTGGCCAGCAGGTGGCGGCGCAGGGAGAAGAGAGCGGTCTCGGTGCCGGAAAAAAGCGCCGATGCCAGAATTAAGAGCAGAAACAGAATAATTTGCGGTAACAGGCCCAGTTCGGTCATGGCGTTCAGTATTTTCCTTTACAAAACAAGGTCTATCGATTATTTTTACAGGTTTCGGATCGGGTTGCGGACGAGGCATGAATTCTGCCTCGCAGCCGGAGCTTTTTACTTTGCCATCCCGTTTTTTTTCGAAAATCTGGTTTTTTCACGAGTCCACCAGATCTTGCAACTCTTGTTTATGATGAATATATAGCTTGGAGATGATTTAATGTCTACAGATAATAGGTCGGAAGCCCGAGAAGGGGAGAAACGATCCTCCAAAGAGCGGAAAACGGAGAAGACCGGGGTTTTCGGCCGTCTTTTCGGCCGCCGTAAAAAGGTTTCCTCCGTGGAGGCGGACGCATCGGCCCCGGTCGCGCCGGCTGAAGCCGTCGCTGTTCCCGAGGCAGCGGAAACCCCGGTCACAGAGACTTCGCCGGTGGCACCGAAACCTGAGGCTGCGGCCCCGATCCCGGAGGCGCCGGTAGCCGCGGCTGAGGATTCGCCAGGTACGGTCGGCGATGAAGCCGGTCTCGAGTCTGGAAAAGTTCCGGAGGCTGAGACCTCAGTTCAGGAGAGTGAGGCTTCTGAGACCGGAAAAGATGAAGCGGACAAACCAGATAAACCGGATAAAGAGGAAAAACGGGGCCTGTTCTCCCGGCTCAAGCAGGGTCTGGCCAAAACCCGCAAGCAGTTTGTCGGCACCCTCGATAACCTGCTTTACGGCGACAAGGAGATCGATGAGGAGTTTCTCGAAGAGCTGGAAGAGATTCTTCTGACCTCCGATCTGGGGGTCAAAACCAGCTACCGGCTCTTTTCCCAGGTCGAGGAGAAGGTGTCGCACAAGGAACTCGAGAATCCGACCCATCTGCGCAACTTCCTCCAGCAGGAGATCGGCGCCATCCTCAAACAGGCGGAAGCTCCCTGGGAAATCGACAAAAAACCCTATGTCATCATGACGATCGGCGTCAACGGGGTCGGCAAGACCACGACCATCGGCAAGCTCGCGGCGATCTTCACCAAGCAGAAGAAAAAAGTGGTTCTGGGTGCGGCCGATACCTTTCGGGCCGCGGCTGTCGAGCAGCTGACGGTATGGGCCGAGCGGGCCGGAGTCCCGATCATCAAGCAGAATATGGGAGCCGACCCGGCGGCGGTAGCCTTTGATACCGTGCAGTCGGCGATCAAGCGTGATGCCGATATCGTCATCATCGATACCGCCGGCCGACTTCATACCAAGGTCAACCTGATGGATGAGCTGAAGAAGATCCAGCGGGTTCTGGACAAGGCTCTGCCCGGCGCCCCCCACGAGGTTCTCCTGGTGCTCGATGCCAATACCGGACAGAATGCCATTACTCAGGCCCAGATGTTCAATGAAGCGATCGGTGTGACCGGCCTGGTGATGACCAAGCTCGACGGCACTGCCAAGGGCGGGGTCATCGTCGGAGTCTGCGACGAGCTCAAGGTCCCGGTCCGCTACATCGGCATCGGGGAGAGCATCCGGGATCTCCGGAGCTTCGATGCCAATGATTTCGTCGACGCTCTTTTCGATCGCAAATAGGCTGCTGGCCGCACGTCGGCTCACGGGATAGGAATGGCTCGCGAAACCCAGCTTGATACTCACGAAATCGATAAACTTCTGGCGGATGAGGATTTTATCGATGATTTCGACTTTTCCGAGGACGGTGACAAGCCGTCAGTCAGCGGCGATCTGCCGGAAATCGAAATCGAGATCGGGGAGGATGACGAGAGCCCGGACGAGGATCCGCTCCTGGATCCGGAACCCGTCGTTTCCTCCCCGGAAGAGGCCGCGATCGAGGCAGTCGAAGACGAGGAAGATGAGACGGATGCGACTCCTTCTCCCGAACCCGATCATGATGAGCTGGAACTCGATTTTTCTTCCCCGGGAAAAAGTGGCCGGGGATGGTTTAAACTGGCGATCGCCGGGGCCGTGGTGCTCTGGCTGGCACAGGCC
>JAADEO010000130.1 GCA_013153415.1 Deltaproteobacteria bacterium | reverse complement strand
TGAATGAAAAAGAGGGCGGCGGCGGTGAAGTCAGCCGCCGGGATTTTCTCGCCAACGCGGCCATGACCGTCGGCCTGGTGGCCTCCCTGGGAACCGCCGGCTACTACGGGGTCCGCTACCTGGTACCCAAACCCAGGGAAAAAACTTTTGTCGATGTCCTGGTATCCAACCTCAAGCAGTTGACCCCGGGAGCAGCCCAGGAGTTTATCGACGCCAAGGGTCGCAAGGGCATCCTCGTCAACAACAACGGCACGGTCAAGGCCTTCTCCAAGATCTGCACCCATCTGGGCTGCGAGGTCGAGTGGCATTCTCAGAAAAAAGAATTTTTCTGCCCCTGCCACGAGGGCTTTTTCGATGCCAACGGAAAGAATGTCAAAGGACCGCCGCCGCGTCCACTCGACGAGTTCAAGGTGACGGTCAAGGATGACAACATTTACGTTGCCCTGGAAGAGGTATAGCTTATGGAAGACGTCAAAAAAACTGAAGGCTGGATCGACGAGAGCCTGCCGGTCGACTGGGGCAAGATCAAGGAGGAAGCTGTCGGTGAAATCCTGCCCCACCATATGAAACTATGGTGGTACTGCCTCGGCGGAGTACCGGCGATCATGTTCCTGATGCTGATCATCAGCGGCATCATGATGGCATTTTATTACGTGCCCTATCCGAATGAAGCCTATGAGAGTGTGGCCCGGATCACCAACGACATCCCCTTCGGCTGGTGGCTGCGCTCGATCCACCGCTGGTGCGCCGAGCTCATGGTGGTCACGGTTTCCCTGCACGCCATCCGGGTTTTCGCCACCGGCGCTTATCGCCACCCCCGTGAATTCTGCTGGATTACCGGTGCCATCCTGCTGCTCCTGACTTTAGGGGCCGGCTTCACCGGCTACTCCCTGTGCTACACCCAGACATCCTACTGGGCCATGACCATCGGCACCGGGATCGCCGGCAAAACCCCGATCATCGGCGATTTCCTTTCCCGTTTCATGCTCGGTGGAGACAGCATCGGCGAAGCCACCCTCAACCGTTTTTTCATTCTCCATGCCGCGATCATCCCTTCGATCATTTTCCTGATGATTTTCGTCCATATCATCCTGATCCGGATACATGGGGTCGCGGAACACTTTGTCGGCATGCAGCGGGAGATCATCAAGGGTCTGTCGCGCGGGGATGAATAGGAGGTTATGCGTTATGAGTGACAACAACAAACAACCCGAAGAGGGCTACCGGTTCTTTCCCGACCATGTCCTGACCGAGATCAATATCGGCCTTTTCCTTTTCTACCTCTGCTGCATTCTGGCCATCGTTCTGCCGGTCGAGGTCGGACAGAAGGCCAATCCCCTGGTCACCCCGGAGCACATCAAGCCGGAGTGGTACTTCTACCCGATGTACAAGTGGATCAAGATGACCCCCGAAGTGGTCGGTCTCTTCTTTCCGATGTTCGTGATCGGCATCTTCATCTTCTGGCCTCTGGTCGACTCGCTGATCATCAAGCTCACCGGGAGCAAGGTTCTGCCCACCATCATCGGAGTCATCGGCATGGTCATCGTCACCACCCTGATGATCATGGAAGCGGTGCCGCACTAGCCGGAATCATTTTATTTCAAGGATCAAGCAAATTTTTAATATTTTCATCATTCAGGAGAAGCAACCATGGATCTGAAAGCAAAAAAATGGCTGGTGTTCATCATGTGCATCTTCCTGCTGGCGGCCCTGTTCCTCGTCGCCCGCTACGAATCGGCACGTTTTGCCGCCAAGGTCGGCTTGCAGCCGCACAAGATTTTCGTCAGCGATGCCAGTAAACCCTGCGTCGAATGTCATAAACGCAAAGGGGTGGCTCCCAACATGCTGACCCAGTGGGAAGGCAGCCTGCACGCCCAGAAAGGTATCGACTGCATCCAGTGCCACAAGGCGGAAAAGGGTGATTTCGACGCCTTCACCTGCCCCGAATCGACGATTCTCGTGGCCCAGTTCCCGACTCCCAAGGACTGCTCCAAGTGTCACAAGGAGATCGTCCAGCAATTTACCGAAAGCAAGCACGCTTTCCCCTTCTGGATCTACGCCAACGCCGACCGGGCCGTTTTCGAACCGATCATCGGCACCAAGCACGGCTGTGAAGAGTGTCATCAGATCACCAACATGTGGCCCGACGGCAGCGTCGGCGAATGCGATGCCTGTCATCCCAAGCACAGCTTCTCGATCGCCGTGGCCCGCTCGCCCGAAACCTGCGGCGAGTGTCATTTAGGTCCCGACCATCCCCATATCGAGATCTACAACGAATCCAAGCACGGCAACATCTTCCAGACGATCCGCAACAAGGTCGACCTGAACTACCGTTCGAGCACCGACAAGCCGATTCCGATCGAGGTTCCGACCTGCACCACCTGTCACATGGATGCCGCCCCCGGCGTCAAGGGCACCCACAACGTCAGCACCCGGCTCTCCTGGGAATCGCAGGCTCCGTGGAGTTTCCGCACCGTCTGGCTCGAAGATAAACTCGGTTCCTGGCAGGATAAACGTAAACGGATGGAAGCGGTCTGCCTCAACTGCCACGCCAGCAAGTTCGTCAAGACTTATGCGCTGATCTCCGACCTCGTCAACCTGCAGTACAACGAGATCCGCCGCCAGTTCGTCTACTGGAACACCAAGTACACCAAGGAGGGCCTGGTCCATCGCACCGAGCTCAACGGCAAGTTCTACTCCAAGCCCTTCATCAACGGCTGGGACGAAGAACCCGAAGTCCTGATGTATGAGACCTGGCACCACGAGGGCCGCCGCTTCCGCCACGGTTCCGAGATGATGGGAGCCGACTACACCCAGTGGCACGGTGTCTGGGAGATGCAGCACAAGCTCCAGGAAATCATCAACTGGGGTGCCGAGCACGGCGACGAAGAGGCCAAGAAGATCGCCGAGAGCACCAGCCCGACCAAGTACATGCCCTACAAGATCTACGACTTCCCGGGCAACGAGTGGGGTATCGGCACCGAAAAATTCCGCACTCCGGTCCTCTACAAGCTGATCCCGAACTACTGGGATAAGGTCAAGGCCAATGTCGAGGCCGCCTACCAGCAGGGAATGCTGACCAAGGAGCAGTGGGATATGTGGCTGGAACGCTACAACAACCGCGACCACTATCTCGGTACCAAGTATCCCGAACACCCGGTGACCAAGCAGTACCGGGCCGACTTCAAGAAGGATCTCGACAACCTGAAGAAGAAGGCCATCGGCATCAAACTGCCCTCGGCCACGCCCTTCAGCGAAGTCCACTAAAACTCAACCTCAAAGCCTGAAAAAGGCGGGAACCGGTAACGGTTTCCGCCTTTTTTCGGCCATCCGAAATCCCCTGACGCAGATCCGGATCATCTCATGAAACAGTTTCTGAAAAGTGTTTTCCCGTTATTCCTCCTGCTGCTCCCGGCGCTATTCCTCTCGGCCTGCGATTCCGGCCCGACCGGGGCGAAAAAAGATGAAGCCGCGGCTTCCAAAACCGCGGCCACGACCATTCCCGACCAGGTCCTGCTGGCCGAAATCGACGGCCAACCGGTGACCGGGGCCGACCTCAAAGAGTACCTTGGACTTTTCAAGGGAGAACAGGCCAGGCTGCCGGAAAAGCTCGAAAACCGGCTGCAACTCGTCCAGCACCTGGTCGACCGCAAGCTGCTGCTCGAGGCGGCCGAAAAAGCAGGCTACGCAAAACTCGACGAGCTCAAAAAACACGGATCTCTCAATCCCAGCGAGCGTGAAACGATCATCCTGCGCGCCTTTCTCACCGACAAGATCTCGCGGCCCGCGACCCCGGATGATGCCGAACTCGCCGCCTACCGCGAAAAACACCCCGGCCTCGATCCCAAGAAAGCCCGTGAGGCCCTGGCCGCGGCCAAACAGAAACAGCTCTTCCGACAACTCATGGCCGAGCTCCGAAAAGGGCGCAAAATCGTCATGCAGCAGGAAAACCTGGCCCGACTGCCCTCCTCCTGAAACCCGGCCGGCTCTGCCCCGCCGCCTACAGCGTCACCACCTTGGCCTCGAGCAGGCCGTCGACCTTCAAGAGGTCGTCGAGCACCTCCTGGGTGATCTCGTTGTCGACCGAGACGAAAGAGACCGCCTTGCCGCCCTTGATCCGCGAGAGGTTGAAACCGGCGATGTTGACACCATGGCGGCCGAGAACCGTACCGACCCCGCCGACGATCCCGGGCTTGTCGATATTCTTGAAATAGAGATAGGTGCCCTGCGAGATCATCTCGAGACGGAACTGGTCGAGCAGCAGAATCCGGCCCTGGTTGTCGGAAAAAACGGTACCGGCCACGGTCATCTCCTCGACATCGGTCTTGACCTTGACGACGAAGAGGTCGTTCATATTGGCGAAACTCGAGGTTTTCGATTCATAGACCGCGAGATTGCGCTCGCGGGCGAGGTAGGGCGCGTTGATGAAAGAGACCTTCTCGGCCACGCTGCGCTCCATGAAACCTTTCAGGGCGGCGCTGGTGAAGGGCTGGAAGTTGAACGGCGAATCGAAGACCCGCTCCCCGAAATCATCATAGAATTTGGGCCCGACCATGACCATTTCGATGGCCTCGGGCCGGCCGTTGACGACCTGGGCGGCGAGATGGCCCATGGCTTCGGCGAGATCGAAATAGGAACGCATCTCCTCGGGCAGCTGGGCCCGCATGTAGGGGATATTGACGGCGTTTTCGTAGGAACGGCCGTTCAGGGCGCTGACCACCTGTTCGGCGATGATCACCGCCACCCCCTTCTGGCCCTCGGCGGTATTGGCCCCGAGATGGGGAGTGACGAAAACGTTGTCGAGTTCGAGCAGGGGATGCTCGCCCAGCGGTTCCCGGCTGAAAACATCGACCCCGGCGGCAAAAACCTTGCCCGACTTGACCGCGTCGTAGAGGGCGTTCTCGTTGACGATGCCGCCCCGGGCGCAGTTGATGATGACCACGCCGTCCTTCATCC
>JAADEO010000012.1 GCA_013153415.1 Deltaproteobacteria bacterium | reverse complement strand
ATCCGGTGGTGTCAGCCGATCCGGACCAGATGCACCAGGTGATCGTCAATCTGGTCACCAACGCCTTTCATGCCCTGAATAACGACAAAGGAAACATCTCGGTCCGATTGGCCGAGGCACAGCTTGACCGGGAACATCCCCTGGTCAATGATGAGACCGGCCTGAAACCGGGCGGCTATGCCGTGCTCGAGGTCGAGGATGACGGGGTCGGTATGGATTTGAAGACCGCACAGAAGATTTTCGATCCCTATTTTTCGACCAAGGACAAGGAGAAGGGTACGGGCTTGGGGCTCGCGGTCGTTCATGGGATAGTGAAAAGCCACCTGGGGCATATTACGGTTGAAAGCGCTCCCGGGCGGGGGGCGCGGTTCAGAATCTTTTTCCCGCTCGCGGAGGAAAAGCAACTGGTTGATCAATCGGCCGAATCTCCGCCTTCCGAACTCGTCCGTGCGCAGGGCGAGAAGATCGTGTTCGTCGATGATGAGAAGGCGATCCGGGACCTCGCTGAGGAGTTCTTTCGCCGAAGCGGTTATGAGGTCAAACTCTTTGCCGGGGGAGCTGACGCCATGGAGTTTCTCTCGAATCCGGAAAACCCCTGCGATCTTTTGATTACGGATCTGACCATGCCCGGGATGACCGGCGAGGAACTGCTGAAGCTGGTCAAGCAGGCACGGCCCCTGTTGCCGGTGATTCTTTGTACCGGTTTCAATGACAGGATGGATAGCGCCAAGGCCTTCGCCGCCGGGGCGAGCGCCTTTCTGAATAAACCCTTCCCTTTTCCGGAGTTGCTCGTCCAGGTGAAAGAGTTGCTTGTCCCTTCCCGCTAATCGTAAATCTTTTTACAGCCTAGATGCCTTTGAAATGGGGCTGTCGTT
Source organism: Deltaproteobacteria bacterium (assembly GCA_013153415.1). Lineage (GTDB taxonomy): Bacteria > Desulfobacterota > Anaeroferrophillalia > Anaeroferrophillales > Tharpellaceae > JAADEO01. The sequence goes on along the minus strand of JAADEO010000012.1, from coordinate 4,098 downwards.
TCTCTTTCAGCGCGCGGATGCCCTCGAAATGGTCGTTGGTGCGCTGGGTGATGCCCTGGAAGGCGGCCAGCAGGTCGAGGTGGCCGTGGATCTCGGCAGTTCGGGCGTTGCGGATCGCCTTTTTGATCATGGCTACCGCCACCGGACTGTTGGCGGCGATCATCGCGGCCAGGTTCTCGGTCGTCTCTTTGAGCTCATTCCGGTCTACCAGCTGGTTGAGCAGGCCTAACTGCAGGGCTTCATCCGGTTCGACGATGCGCCCGGTCAGGGAGAGTTCCATGGCCTTGGCGTAGCCGACGACTCGCTGGAGGAAGAAGGTTCCGCCGTCGCCCGGGACCAGGGCGAGTTTGGCGAAGGTTTCACCGAAACGGGCGTACTGGCAACCGATGCGGATGTCGCACATGCAGGCGAGATCGCAGCCGGCCCCGATCGCCGCGCCGTTGACCATGGCGATGATCGGAGTCTGCAGGTTCTCCATGGTCAGCGGGATCTGCTGAATGCCCTTGGTATAGCGCCGGCGAAGCTGCTCCGGGTCGCCGGCGAACATACCGGTTTTCTCCTCCATCGCCTTGATGTCGCCGCCGGCGCAAAAATGTTTTCCCGCCCCGGTAATCACGATTACCCGGATATCCTCGTCCCAGTCGATCTCCCGCAGCGCCGCGCAGAGATCGCTGATCATCTCATCGGAAAAAGCGTTGGAAAACTGGGGCCGGTCAAGGGTGACCCAAGCGATCGCATCGTTTTTTTCTATCTGTAAATCCCGGTAGCTTTTCTCTTGGTTATTTGTTCTGCTGCTCATTTTCCCTCGTTTAACTGGCAGGTGTCGGATCGGTGTGGTGGTTATATTTTACCGGAATCCGCGGAGTTTGTCTGGAGGCAACTGGATTTTAACGTTGTTCTAATAGGTAAAATCGTGGTTAGCCGGGTTCTCCAGTGGGTTTGACCATAAAGTAGAGCAAATTCTTTGCCAGGAGGACGATGATTGCAGGTAAAACCGGGAATCAGAAGGTTCTGAGAGGAATGATGTTGTCGGTATCGGCCGGTTGGGTTTGGCAGGGTTCGAGGGTATCGGTCGGAAAGAGATTCTGTTCCCGGCGGGATTTGACAATGCAGTCGACGAAATGCAGCATTTCCGGCATCAGCTCTTTGTTCTTATCGAGAACGATGGCGATGTCGAGGTAAAAACGGTAGTTGCCCAGATCGACCCTTTTGACCAGTCCGCTGGCCAATTCCTTGTGCACCTTGGTTCGGGTCAGGAAACCGATGCCTTTGCCTTCCATGATCAGCTCCTTGACCAGGTCCGGACTCTCGCATTCGATGCTGACCGGCAGGTTGACACCTCTTTTCTTGAATTCCCGCAAGATATATTTCCGGGTGCCGGACTGTTCGTCGCGCATGATGAAGGTTTCATTCTGCAGGCTTTTGAGCGAGATGTTTTTCCGTTTCTGGAGGTGATGGTCTGGCGCTGAAATCAGGATGACCTCTTCGTAGCCCAGGGGGTGGACCTGGAAGCTTTTCAGGGAGAGTTTTTTCCACAGGGCGATGACGATGATGTCGACCCGATTCTTTTTCAGGCTTTTGAGCAGCGAGATCGAGCTTTCCGAAATAACCTTGAGATGGAAACGGGGGTTCAGGTCGGCGTAGTGTTCGAAGATGTAGGGCAGAACGAAACGGCCATAAGTCGGGGTTGTGCCGATCGTGATATTGATCTGTTTCTCTTCCTCCATCTTCTTGAGTTCGGTTTCGGCCCGGTCGAGCAGTTTGAAAATCTTGTCGAGATATTTGTAGAGTTTCTGTCCTTCCGGTGTGGGCTGTAGTTTTTTCCCGGTATTGTTCTCGATCAGTTTGATTCCACAGCTGTTTTCCAGCTTTTTTAGCTGCATGGATACTGCCGGCTGAGAAATAAAAAGTTTTTTAGCCGCGCCGGAGATGCTTTTACTGGAAACGGTCTCGTAGAAATAATAAAGCTGTTTGAGATTATCTTTAAGTTCAGACATTGTGTAAAATCAATAATTTATATGGTAGTTGTGGCGGTTTGGTGATAAGGAAAACTTATAGTTGCCATTAGCTTAAATAAGTTGATTAAAATGTTATTTAATGGCAAAAGGTAGTGAGTTTAGAATTTGTGGTTGTGAAAATTATAACCGTTTTATATCTCTTGTTCGCCGAACAAGTCAAATAATTTATCGAGGGATCTGATTATGAATGTACTTTTTACACAGAATTGGGATGTCATAAGAGAGCGTGAAGATGAATACCTTGAGTTCATTACCGATAAATATATCCCCGCAGTAGCGGAGCTCGGACTCGAGCTGGTTGGTGGTTATTACGTCGAAGTCGGAGCCGGGCCTTCGCTGGTAGCCGCCTACAGTGGCGAAAATATCAGCCGGGTAAACGAACTGGTGGTTTCGGAGAAGTTCCGGCAGATTACCAATGAGCTGAATCTCTTCATCAAGAATCGTCGGGCTGCCCTGGGAATTTCTACAGGTAGAGTCAGCCAGGACCCCTATACCATCCAGGAAGGGGTCTGGAAATGGAACCATTATTACAATGTCAGACCCAATCGTAAAGATGATTATAAGAAATTTCTGGGGCAGTTGCAGGAGGTTTTCGCCCAGCTCGATTTCGTCGAGCTCACCGAGGAGTGGCATATGCTCTACGGCGGGGCGGCCGATTATCTGCTGGAGATGACCTTTAAAGATCCCATAGATATCGCCCGTCTGCTTAATAATCATCAGTTTCGTGAGTTGGAGAAGCTGGTCAAAAAAGAACTGATCGTGGATTACTCCAATCGCATGCTGAGATCGACCGAGAGATTTGATAAACCCCGTTGGATTACATTGTAATCTGCGGGCATTAAGTAATCTAAAGGGAAAAGGGGAGAAGAGATGGCTAAGCAGTTTCTGGATCCGCATGAGGTTCCGAAAATCGAGGGAACCGAAGGCTGGGAGAGGATGTATCCTTACTATTATCAGTTTTCGACTGATGACAAGGAGCGCAGCGAATACGAGAGCGGGCAGTTGTGGTATTACGACGGCCTCCACTATCCGGAGCCTCATTGCCCCTTTGACCTGATCTGGGACGAGGCCTGGTACCTGGCCCTCTCCCAGTACAATTCCCGCATCTTCATGGTGCCACCGGCCAAGGGTATCGACCACCGTATCGTTAACGGTTATGTCTATATCACTCCGATCGGGATCGCCGATCCCAAGGAGATCGAGGCCCGGATCCCGCTTTTCATGAAACGGGCCGGCTACTATTACCAGAACTGGGACAAGATTTACGACGACTGGGTTGAGAAGACCAAGGGCCTGATCGAGGAACTCGAGGCGATCGAATTCAAGAACCTGCCGGAAATGGAAGATGAGAGCGTGGTCTTCGAACATCGCGGCATGGGCAGCGGTTACGATCTGGCGGTCAAGTACGATCATCTCATCAATCTCGGTTTCAAGGTCTGGCAGTACCATTTCGAGATGCTCAATCTCGGTTATGCCGCCTACGTAACCTTCATCAACACCGCCAATCAGTTCTTCCCGGACATTCCCATGGCGACCCTGACCAAGATGGTTTCCGGCATCGACGTGGTCATGTACCGGCCTGATACCGAACTCATCAAGCTGGCCAAGCTCGCCCTGGAGTTGAATCTCGACGGCAAACTCGCCGGTCAGACCAGTTTCGCCGCCCTCAAGAGCGAACTCGAAGGCAGCGAAGCCGGTGACAAGTGGCTGGCCGCTTTCGAGGAAGCCCGCTACCCCTGGTTCTGGATTTCGACCGGAACCGGCTGGTTCCATCACAATAAATCCTGGAACGATGATCTCGACGTGCCTCTGGCCAGCATCAAGATGCATATCGATGCCCTCAAGTCGGGCAAGGATCCCAGCCGGCCGACCGAAAAACTGATCGAAGAGCGCGATCGCATCGTCGATGAGTACCTGGCCCTGTTCAGCAATGACGAAGACCGCCAGGCTTTCCAGGAAGCCCTGAATATCTCGCGCAAGGTCTTCCCCTATGTCGAAAACCATCTTTTTTACGTCGAGCACTGGTTCCATTCGGTCTTCTGGAACAAGATGCGCGAACTTTCCGCGGTTCTGGTCGATG
>JAADEO010000089.1 GCA_013153415.1 Deltaproteobacteria bacterium | reverse complement strand
CAAACTGAACAACCAATATCAAATGGTGATCTACAACAACTTTCTTTTTAACCCCCAGGTAAAGAGTGGCGAAAATCAGCATGGTACCGAAGGTCTGCGGGACGAAACTGACGCAGGAGAGTCCAAGTAGGGCTGCAAACAGAAAAATCGATCTGTCGGGCTTGAAATTTCGCAATCGTGATGCAGTCATCTCTCCCTGAAAATATTTGGCGGCCAGAAAAAACAGCAGCATGGCCGGCCCCAGGTAGCGGTATACGTGTGAACCTATCGGCACCACGAAAATCATGGCGCTGGAGGAAATCAGCAAGAACAGGACATAATTTCTGTCATTGAAGATTTTTCTCAAGATCAATCGCACGGTCCATATCCTTTAAGGGGTTGTTTTTTTTCCGATTACAGGCTACTAACTGAATAAATTCCAACCTTCCCGATTATGTATATCAGGTGCTTAAAGAACATTCAACTATCATCCGCAGAACCGTTATCATTGCCGATGCCGCCCTTTTGGCAATAGCTTTTTTCCTGGCATTTGCAATAAGATTCCAGCGTCTGCCCGAAACCCGTACCGAGCTATGGAATTACGGTTGGGTAACCCTGCCCTTCAGCGCGGTTTTCATTTTCAATCTCTACCGTTCACAGCTCTACCACAAACTTCGATACCTTTCGTACCTGCAGATTTTACGACATCTCGCTTTTGCTTTCCTGGCTGCGACGATGGTAGCGGCAGCGGCATTGTTTTTGAGCCACGCCACCGGTTACAGCCGTCTTCTCTTTATATATTTCGCCATTCTTTCCGCCCTCTTCATGCTGATCGCCAAGCTCGGGGGCAAATACTTTCTCAATCAGCTCCGGAGCCGGGGCTTCAATTTCCGCAGCGTTCTGCTGGTAGGACGAGGAAAAAAACTGGAAGAGCTGAAAAGGATTTTCCGCCCGGGCAATCCTTACGGGGTCAAAATTGTCGATAGCGTGGAGATCAACCAGGAAACTCCTCAACATTTCGCCAGGCGATTGACCGACGATATTATCGACGACGTCTATTTCGCCATTCCCCGGGAAGACAACAATCCGACTACCATCGACAGTTTTCTGAAATTAACCGAAGCGGCCGGCAAAACCAGCAAGATCATATTGAATATCAACGAAAACCGCCTGAGCAAATGCGAATTCTCCCGACTTGAAAACTTCCCCCTGGTAGTACTGCATCCGGTGGTTCTCGATCCGGACCAGATTTTCATCAAACGCATGATGGACATCATCGGAGCACTGACCGGGCTGGCCATCAATCTCGTCCTTTTCCCCTTTATCGCAATCGCGATCAAACTGGATTCTCCCGGACCGATATTCTTCAGCCAGGTCAGAATCGGCCAGAACGGCCGCCATTTCAGGCTTTACAAATATCGCTCCATGTTCAAGGATGCCGAGCAGAAGAAATCGGAGCTCCAGTATGAAAACGAAATGAAGGGTCCGGTTTTCAAACTGAGCAACGATCCCAGGATCACCCGCGTGGGCAGGTTTCTCCGCAAAACCAGCCTGGACGAGATGCCTCAATTCTGGAACGTCCTGATCGGAGAGATGAGCCTTGTCGGCACCCGGCCGCCAACCCCGGACGAAGTCAGTCGCTATGGTCTGCACCACTACCGGAGACTTTCGATAAAACCGGGTATTACCGGTCTCTGGCAGGTCTCTGGGAGAAACCGGGTCAGCGATTTCGATGAAATCGTCAAACTCGACACCCGCTATATAGATCAGTGGTCATTGTGGCTCGACTGCAGGATTTTGGTCAAAACCATTTTCATACTGCTGAGCGGAAAATAACGATAAGGAGAGACATGAAGGTTGCGGTCGTCCATGAATGGCTCGTAGTGGAAGCCGGCGCGGAAAAGGTTCTCGAGGAAATCCTGACCCTGTTTCCTGATGCCGATCTTTTCTGCCTGATCGATTTCCTGCCGCCCGACCAACGCGCCTTCATCGGCCACCGCACCACCAAAACCAGCTTCATCCAGAGACTGCCCGGAGCCAGAAACAATTACAGATACTACCTGCCGCTGATGCCGTTGGCCGTAGAACAGTTCGACCTGGGCGGCTATGATCTGGTAATTTCCTGCAACTACGCCGTAGCCAAGGGGGCTATTACCGGCCCGGACCAGTTGCACATCTCCTATGTCCACAGTCCGATACGCTATGCCTGGGACCTCCAGTTCCAGTATCTGAAACAGGCAGGCTTGGAAACCGGGCTTAAAAGCTGGCTCGTGCGCTGGTGTCTGCATAAATTGAGAATCTGGGATCATCGCACTGCCCCCGGCGTCGATCACTACATAGCCAATTCGGATTTCATCGCCCGTAGAATAAAAAAGGTCTACGGCCGGGAAGCCGTCACCATCCATCCCCCGGTGGACACGGATTTTTTCACACCGGCCGCCGATCGGGAAGAAGTTGGCGATTTCTACCTGACCGTCTCCCGCCTGGTTCCCTACAAACGAATAGATATCATCGTCCAGGCTTTCGCTGATACGCCGCATCGACGCCTTGTAGTCATTGGAGACGGACCGGAGAGAAACCGCTTGCTGCAACTGGCCCGGAACAGCAGCAACATCGAAATAAAGGGACACCTCGACCGGAAAGCAGTGCGGGATCACATGCGCCGGGCCAGGGCATTCATTTTCGCCGCCGAAGAGGATTTCGGCATCGTACCGCTGGAAGCCCAGGCCTGCGGCACTCCGGTAATCGCCTACGGCAAAGGCGGAGTCCTGGAAACCATCAGGGGTCGGCAGAGCCGGAAAGAGGAGAAAGAAGGAGATTCGCCGAAACCGGCTACCGGCATTTTTTTTCAGAACCAGACTGCCGCCGACCTCAAAAAGGCCATTCTCGATTTCGAAGAAAACGAAAAAGCGTTTACGACTCGGGCCTGCCGGGAAAACGCCTTGCGTTTCAAGGTTTCGAGCTTCCGCCGCAAACTCAGCGACTTCATAGAACGATGCCTGCAGAAACAGGGAGAAAAATAGTTCGCCGGCCCTTGGCCGTAAACGCCCGCTTCCTGTGCCAGGAGGTTACCGGCACCCAGCGTTTCGCCGTCAATATCTCCCGCGAGCTGAAAAAACTGCGACCGGATACCATTTTTCTGGCGCCGCCGGATATAACCAACCTGGCAGCAGCTCAAGAACTCGGACCGAAAATCATCGGCGACAAAGGCTATCGGCTCCAGAAAAGGCTGGGACTGCCTGCCAGCCTTTTCTGGGAACAATACACCCTTCCCCGCTTTCTCGCCGAAAATGGCTACCCAAGATTATTGAATCTGGTCAATCAGGCTCCGCTCCTCTACAGCAACAACCTTATTACCATTCACGATCTGGCGTTTAAACTGTACCCTCAATATTTCTCCCGGCGGTTTTCCGCCTATTACAATTTCATGATGCCCAGGCTATCTCGCCGAGCCCGTCGCATCTTTACCGTCAGTCGGCACTCGAAAGCGGATATCTGCCGCCATTTCCTGATTCCCGGCAACAAACTGACGGTTATCTACAATGCCACGGACTTCGAACCATCAGGGAACGAACCACCCTGCGAGCCCCCTTACATTCTCAGCGTCGGCTCACTGGAACCACGCAAAAACATCTCCAGACTGATCAGCGCCTTCACAAAACTGGGAAGACAGGATATCAGGCTGGTCATCACCGGCAAAGCCTCCGGGAAGATTTTCAGAGAGGACCCGATGCTGAATGCTTCCAATTGCAGGGATTGCAGTAAAAACATATATTTCACCGGTTATCTCGACGACCGTGAGCTGGCCCGTTACTACACCAACGCTCTGCTCTTCTGCTACCCTTCCCTGTATGAAGGTTTCGGCCTGCCACCGCTGGAAGCCCAGGCCTGCGGATGCCCGGTCCTGCTATCCGACCGCTCGGCCCTGCCTGAAGTCTTCGGCGACAGCGCCATCTATTGCGATCCCGAAGATGTTGCCGACATAGCCGACAAATTGCGGAAACTGATTGACGACAGCGGTTTACGAGCCAGGCTGAAACAGGCAGGATATGCAAACTGTCGCCGTTTCAATTGGCATGACGCCACCACAAAAATTCTCGAACATCTGGAACCGGGGACTTGACGTGGCCCGGATATGCGTCATAGTCCTCAATTACAATGGCTGGGCCGACACCCTGGAGTGCCTGGAGAGCCTGCTGCGCAGCACCTTTGCCGATTTCCAGGTCGTTGTGGTCGACAATGCCTCCACCGATGACTCGATCACCCGCCTGAAGGCCTGGGCTAACGGAGAGCTCTCTCTCTTCGTCCCTCCCGGCAACCCTTTGCGACATCTGTCTCAGCCTCCCATTCCCAAGCCCATCCCCTTCAATCTTCTGCGTCAGGACGAGTTGGACAGCACCCTGCCGGAGTGCGAACCGGATCATCCCATACGGGAAAGATTGGTTTTCATCACCGCGAACCGGAACCGGGGCTATGCGGCCGGCAACAACCTGGGACTGAAATGGGCCCAGGCGAACGGCCCCTTCACCCACTTCTGGATACTCAACAATGATACGGTCATTCCTTCCGAGAGCCCGGCCCGGCTGATGGAATTCGCCCGGCGAAAAAAAACGGATCTAACCGGAGTAAAGCTGCTCAACTACACAAGCCCCCATTCCATCCAAAGCCTGGGAGGCCGCATAAACCGTTTCTTCGGCACCAGTCTGCCGATTTTATCGGAGAATGATCTGCCCGAAAAACTTGATTACATCGAAGGGGCGGCGCTGCTGCTCAGCAGGAAGTGCCTGGAACGGAACGGGATGCTGCCTGAAGAGTACTTTCTCTTCTTCGAAGAAGTGGATTACTGCTTTACAGCCAGACGAAAAAAACTTAAGCTGGATATCGCCCTGTCAGCCGAAATATTTCATAAAGGGGAAATTCACACCCCTTTCCCCTTTAGCAACCCTAATCCCCAGAAAAACGAATTCAGAGATTTCACGGCCCTGGAAAGCCGGGTGATTT
>JAADEO010000113.1 GCA_013153415.1 Deltaproteobacteria bacterium | reverse complement strand
ATGACGGCATTAATGGAAAAATCTTCGAAATGACCGGTTGATACCGGGCCGATCTTTGGCAATCAAGTCTGATTCTGACCCGATCTGAAGATTGGTACGACCAAACGGTGGGCCAGTTCTGCCGTAAAGCCGGACACGGCGCGCACCTCTCCTGTTATCCCCTCCCAGGCACCCGGAAAACCACCCGAAAAGCTCATTGCCTGTCCTCAGGGAACATCAAGTTTTACGAAACCTGGACACCCGACCGTTCGCTACCCCGGCTCCCAGCGCTCCGGCCGCCCAATCGCGGTAGTGTCAAGAATCTTTCGCTTTCCCGGTCGAATACGCCTCCGGGAATGATATAATGGATGTGGGGATGGTAGGTTGCATCTGGCAGTGGAACATAGCGCACCTGCACCTTCGACATTAAACAGAATTTCAGAGAGTTGACGATTTTGCTGCAATGGGTTATAATATAATTATAACTAAGAGGCGAATATGATCAAGCAACTTCGCAAAGTCGGTAATAGCAACGCCCTGATCCTCGATAAGCCAATTCTGGAATTATTGGGCTTGAAGGAAGATGGCCAGGTCCAACTCACAATTCAGGACGGACATCTCATTGTCGCACCTGCTTTCCCCCAAATTGTGAAATCCGAAGAGGTGACAGAGCAACTGGAATACGTTCTCAAGAAACGAGCTAGTGTTTTGAAGCGGTTGGCGAACTAATGCCGCCAACCGCCTTTTTGTCGGTCGACGTTGTGCTGCAAATTCACGCTCGAGTCGTTGAGGAATTTGGCGGCGATTCCGGGTTGCGTGATCGTGGCTTATTGGAATCGGCAGTGGCTATGCCTCAATCGACTTTTGCTGGTGAATTCCTGCACGTCAGCGTTGCAGAGAAGGCGGCCGCATATCACTATCATCTTTGTGCGAATCATCCATTTGCAGATGGCAATAAACGTGTTGCTGTTGCTGCGGCTGAAGTATTTCTGTTGATGAATGGTTGCGAGCTAACGGCCGAAGACAACGAGTTGGAAGAAATAACCCTCGGTGTCGCGGGGGGAGAGCTATCGAAGGAAACGGTGATCGCGTTCTTCAAACAGCACATCAGCGAGGCTTAGACGCAGTCATCTAGCGCTTTTATCTGTAACGCCCTGCCCTTTTCAGCTCGGCGGCCAGATTTATTATCGGAGAAATCACATGGCATTAAGTGAATTCGAATTGATAAAATGCGAAAAAGCCCTTGCCGATTTCATGAAAAAGCGGAGACCTCCTGCGCACATCCGTAAAGACCTGGATTTAGGATACCGGATCAAGGGGCAGAGTATCGAGATTTTCGAGATCCGCCCGGAGTGGAATGATCCCGATAACACATATGAGTTTCCGGTCGCAAAAAGCACATTCGTGAGAACGCAAAGAGTCTGGAAAATATACTGGCAGCGCCGGGACCTGAAATGGCACCGCTATGATCCCGATCCGGAAGTCACGACCGTGGAAGAGTTCCTGGACATCGTCGACCGGGATGAATACTGCTGTTTTTTCGGTTGATTTCCCGCTGAACCCTACTTTTTCAGACCCTGGAGCATGACGCTGAAGCGCTGCGAGACCTCCCTGAGACCATCCTTGTTGCCGGTCATCAGCCGGAGCATCTGTTCGGCCTTGACCGGGCCGATTTTGTTGCTGGAAAACTGTTCCATGACCTTTCTGAGCTCTCTCATCCGTTTGACCGCTTCCTGATTTTTCGATCGGGCCAGCAGCGGCTCCAGCTTGGTGTCGAAATCCTTGACCAGGCCCCGGCACTTCTCCTGCATTCTCCCGTAGTAGCCCAACGACGGATTATGGGCATCCATGGTGTTGACCTTGAAATCGGTAACATCGGCCGCCTGCTGGGTCCATTGGGGATCGGTTTCATTGACGAGCGCGGTTTTGCACCTCTTGCTGCCGAGCCAGCGGGGATCGCGATAGGCTTCCGGATGATAGCTGGTGGTATATGAAAGCATCGCTTCGTCGGGTTTGCGACCGAAGACATCCTGGAAAGCGTGCTCGAGCTCCTGCTGCCCGACTTCCTGCAGCTCATGCGGACTGGCCCTGCGGGTAACGCCGTCGACCGCGCGGGTCAGGCCCCGGCGCCAGGCGGCGTGTTCCGGATTGGCGACTCTTTTGCCCTTCACCATGATATAGCGCGGCGGTTCGATGGCTCCGACATCGACATCCATGGCGATTCCGCCCTTGGAAGCGGAGTTGGAAAAGGTTTTATAGCGCTGCGGATTAAAGCCCTGGGCATCCATCCGTTGCGAAAGCCGGGTTTTAAGCTGCTTGGTATACCTGCGATCGATCGAATTGTAGGCATGCACGGTTTTATGGTGGGCCCGGCCGGATTCCGTATGGAAGTTCGCCTTGGCTTTGACCGCCATGGACTTCATTATCTTTTTGGCGAAGTAGTCGGTTTTGATCCCCTTGTAGGCCTGATCAAGTTCATTGCGCAGCCGTGCGATTTCGTTCTTCGGCGCGTTCGCCTGGGCGGCTTCGCTTAAAGCCATTTGCCGCTGCCGAAAGGTTTTTACTTTTTTGGCCGCCGCGACCGTACGCTTCTTGAAATAGCGGACCAGGCTCTCCCGTTTCGCCTTTTCACATTTGAACTGCAACTGCGCTTTTCGGTTTTCAATGATCTGCTGGCGGTTGTTATAGGCTTTCATGCCGAAATGAACCGCACAGGCGAACGCGGCCGCCGTCCCGGCGCTCCAGGCCGCCCCCTTGAAACCGGCCTTCTCTTCATCCAGGGCGATCTTTTGCGGATTTCGGGAATACTCCTCGAGATGCCGCAGAACCCCGGCCTGGTAACCCTGCATGCCGGCATGGATAATCGCGGTCCCCGCATTGTAGGCGGCGAGGGTGCCGCTGACAGCCTCCTCCACACCACCTTCGAGATAACCGTTAACAGCGTTGTAAGCCATGTAAACAGCCCCGGATGCGGTAATCATGCCGGCCTTGCCGAACAGGTTGTAGGCGGCGCCGGCCCCTGTAAATGACAAAGCCAGCATGGCGTAGTCGGCTCCGGCTTTGGTGTATTGGGCCATTCGCAGGTTTTCATCCCAATATCGGGCATCCTCCTCATGGGCCGCGATTTCCGCCTCGATGCCGCCCAGAACCTTGTCGCCGAGCGCTTTCATGCCGGTGCTCATCTTGGCAACATCACGTTCGTACAGGACATGATCCTTGAAAAAATCCAGCAGCTTCCCGCGGTCGGCCGGCGGAGCCAGCCCGATCAGGCGCGGTCCGCGTTCCCGGATGCGTTTTTCCCGGTGGAAACGCAAGGCCAGGGCCTCGCTCTGCCGGGCCATGATCTGCATATTGAAAGCATCGAGTTCGGTACGGGTACGAACGAAATTACCGGTTTTGAGCGCGGTGATGGCATCGAGTTCGCGTTGCCGGGCGTCTTTGGCATACAGCAGGTTGCGGGTCAGCCGGTTGCGGGCTTCCGGATTGGCGGCATTGGCGATCTGCTTGTTGAGAGCCTCGATAGTATTCGAGAAGTATTCGCTATTGTGCCGATGAAAGGTGATTTTTTCCTCTATCTCCTGTTTTTCGGGAGATGAGCCGGAAGCCACGGAAGAATCATCGTCGTCGTTTCCGGAATGATCCAGGTCCAGAGGCTTGATCGAGTTGCCGGTCGGGTCCCATTGATAGACATAGACGATACCGACATTGGCGAAGATGAAGCGACTGCGCAAGGGCCAGCGATCATCTTCCACGCAAGTGAAATCATCCCGAAATCTCACATAGAGATAGAGGTGTTCGGAGTCCATCTTCGGTAATTTCATCCTGACCGGCACCCGGGTTCCGGACTCGTAATTCTTCAGCCGGCCACCGCAGGGTCCGTCGGCGCACTGGTTACAGTTAGTATCCCTGGCCCAGCGTCTCTCATTCGGATACGTCTCCACGCTTATTTCGACAATCGGTTGAGAATATTCCGGCGGCTCCTCATCCGGACAGGCGATGCTGACTCTGCCGGGATATTCAATAACGCCGCAATTGTCCAACCGACTCTGATAATCGGCTGTTCTGGGCAGGTGCGGACTCTTAATGAGAATTTTGCCCTTGGACTCGGCTTGAGTAATCTTCTTCAAACCTTTCAGGTCCAACCCCGCACAGGAATGCACCCTTTCGATCTCAGCCGAAAGGGTGAGTTTTTCTCCCGTATGCAAGTGCAGCGGGGGTCGTTCCCAGGTATGACGGTAACCAAACTCCAGACTGCCGGGCCCGGCCCATGAAGGGGGAGAGAATTTACTCGCCAAACGACCTTCCCGCAGATTGATCTTATATGAAAAATGAGGCCTCCGGGTATCGTCGTAATGGCATTGCGACAACAAGCCGACTTCATCGAAGGAGCGGCATTCGACCAGAGTCCAGCAGGCCCCCTTCTCGGCCGCAGGCGCGGGGGCCGCTTTCGCAGAGAACTCCTTAAGCGCGGCTTCATACTGTTGCCTGGCTTTTTTCATTATTCCTGCGGCATCGGGCGGTTCTCCCAGGTCGATGATTTTCTCGCCGACCAGTTGCAGGCGGGCATTGAGCTCCTTGGCGGCCAGGGCATAGATGACGGCATCTTCCATGGCTTCGGAGACCCCTTCGGCGTCACCGATTTCGGTACAGCTCATGACCGCAAGCTGGGTGGCATTGAAATCCTCGATGCAGTCGTTGAGGGCCGACCGCAGGGTCAGAAACTGCAGCAGCAGAGGGTTGAGCTGGTTGAGGTAAAAAACGATCTCCTGGCTCGGATAGCGGAAAAGCGGCCGCCAGCGGGCCTCAAAAAGGCCCTCCTGATCTTCATCCATATCGCCGCAGAACAGACGCATGCCCTCCATCGCCATCGAAACCGCCCCGGCATATTGAACCTTGGTCATATTATTGATGTAGAGGGTCGGCGGGATCTCGGCCGGCTGGTTATGGGCCAGCAAAGATTCGATCAGTTCCAGTGCTGCCGGACGATTTTCTTCAACGGTATTTGAAGATGGTTTTCCCGACGAAGCCGTATCTTC
>JAADEO010000018.1 GCA_013153415.1 Deltaproteobacteria bacterium | reverse complement strand
GTGGGATCGGTGTAGGCGGCCCGTTCGTTGACATAAGGGTCGTCGATATCCTCATAGGAATATTCCAACCGTACGCTCAGATCCTTGATGAAGCGGCTGTTCAAAGCGATCGAGAAGGTGTCGCTGGTGGTCTCCCACTCGGCGTCGCGATCATCCTCGACCCGCTCCCAGCCGAGCAGCAGGTTGGTGCGACTGAGAACCTTGAACTTGAGAGCGGCACCGTAGGTATCGGTATCGCGCGAAAGAGTCGACTCCCGCTCCCAGGGCCAGCCGTCATGCTCCTGCGAAAACCCGTGCAGCCCGTAATTTTCGGGATTGACCGCCTGGGAATTCTCTCCCTGGGGATCATAGGCCGAATCGTCGAACAGGACTTCGACATCATCGGCATCGAGATCCTCGTGCCGATACTTGAACGACACAGTCACGAAATCGAGCGGTGTCGAGGTTACCCGCATGGCGTAGGCGTCATAATCGTAGCTCGGATCATCACTGATCGTCACGTCGCCGACGTTGTTGCTCTGGGCATCGTTGTTGTCGATCTCGGTATGCACGTAGGAACCGAAGACCGCGGTATTCATCGGCAACGAAACCTGGGCTTTGAAGATATGCGAATCCTTCTCCGAATCCGGGGTCTCGTGGTAGGCCATCTCGCCGTCGGATCCATCGATCGCAAATTTCTTCTGCAGCTTTCCAGCTGACATGTAGAGATTGGTCGGAGCGTCAGACTTTTCATCAAACTCCCGGTGCAGAAAGGTGTAATCCAGAGTCACCAGCCCGAGATGAGCGGTGGCGCCGACCGCGAAATCCTGAGTCTCCTCATCGATTTCATGCTTGTCCGCCACCAGGTGACAGCCGCCGCATTTACTTAAAGTCTTGGTCTGTTCGTAACCCTTGCGGTGCTCCATCCGGTACTTGGCGTGGATCTTGATGAACTCGGCCCCGGGAACCAGAAACTCGTTATCAGAGATGAGTTCCTCGCGGGTAACATAGAGATCATCCCCCCAGGAGGTGTTGCGGGCCACGGCGATGTTGTAACCCATGACCCCCGGTTTGGCGAAGATATTTTTGCCATTGGCCGCCATGTAATAGGGAGTCTTCTCAGTCATTCCGGCCGGAAAGCTGAAATCGGGATCGTCGTTGTAATTGACGAGATCGTCGTTCTCGAGCCAATGCTTGAACTTCTGGTAACTGTTCTTACTCCGGAAGTAGCGCTTGATGTCCAGGTCGAGTTTGCCGCCGAGATCATCCTCGTGGGTGAAATCCACTCCGAAATCGTAGAAAATCTCGCTCTGCTCACCTTTCAGGTTGAAATTAAAAGTCGGATTCCCGCCTTGGTCGGCGGTATGATATTCAGCCGCGCCTTCACGCGAATCATCGATATCAACCCCTTGAACGCCAATCCCGACACTGCCGGTGGTCTGTCCCGCCCACGCAAGCATCGGCATCAGCACCAGACAAAGAGCCAGGATCGAATATTGGACAATACGTTTCATGATCTCTCCTTCTCCTTACCTATCTGGTTAAAGATCTTCCCTGCCCCGGCGTCGACTGCGAGGGCAGATCGCTGCCGTGAACCTGAGCGTGACACTGGGTGCACTTGGTCGCGTAGGCCTGGGCCCAAACCCGGGCATCACCGCTGTTGTACTGCTCCGGCTGAATCGTTTTTCCATAAGGATCGACCAGCGGAACCGACGCAGTCGAGGTGCGGCCGGCATGGAAGTGAGGCTCGTGACACTGCAGACAGAGATAGGGTTCGTTGGCCTTCAGAAGGTTGTTGGCCACCGCCCCGTGAGGATCGTGACAGATCATGCAGTCATCCGATACCGGGGAGTGTTCGAAAACGAACGGTCCCTGGTAACGGGCATGACAGTTGAGACAGAGATCATTGATCCGCTCATCGGTTTTCAGGTTTTTGACCATCGAGCCGTGGTTGGCGTGACAGTCGCTGCAGACCATCTTGCCTTCTTTGACCGGATGATGGGAAGGATAGTACATCTTGGCCCGTTCAAGCGCGTGGCACTCGTAACAGAGTGCGGGCTCCGCTTTCTCCAGGGAAGCTTCGACTACCGGCGGATTGTGAATCTTGTGACAGTCGAGACAGCCGACATCGTTCATGGGATGGGCGCTGCCGGCCCAGTCCATATGTTCGCCATCGGTATGACAGCGCAGACAGACGGCCGAAGCCATCCCCGGGTCCATACCTTCGAAACGAATGATTTTCGCCGGGTCCTCGGAATCGGCATGGAGGCTCGCGGGTCCATGACAGGTCTCGCAGCCTTTCATTCCGATGGCCGTCTCCCGGGCCAGGATCCGATCATGGATCGAACCGTTGAAAGATGCCACCAGTTCCTCGTGGCAGTCGGCACAGGCCTCGCTGCCAACGAACTGGGCCCCTTCCACCGGTACCGGCAGTTTGAGCGTACTGGTTCTTTGATTACTCAAAGTCGTGCAGGCGGTAATGGTCAATGCCAGTACCATCAATACGCCCGCCACCAGCATCAGCCAATGTTTTTTCATCTTCATACCTCTCTCTTCTCCTCAGTTGGATTTTTCCCCTCCGAACACTTTCCCGCTCCTGCCAGGGGGGGTCAACAAACCGTTTTTCCAGTCTGGAAAATTTCAATTATTGCAACCTAAAGCCCTATCACCTCCCCTCAAAAACAACTATTTTTTTGTTGGTATAACA
Source organism: Deltaproteobacteria bacterium (assembly GCA_013153415.1). GTDB lineage: Bacteria > Desulfobacterota > Anaeroferrophillalia > Anaeroferrophillales > Tharpellaceae > JAADEO01. The sequence continues at coordinate 2,371 of JAADEO010000018.1, read as the reverse complement.
ACTCTACTAATTAAAAAAAATACCCTTGTCAACTATAAAAATTAATTTATTCTTAATCCTTTGTGAAATAAATAATAATACTAAAATCTTTATATTCAAGTATTTATATAAATATCCATGACCGAATCAGTATCAGCACACAAATATAACAATGTTTCTATTAGAATAATAGAATAGATAGATATATGCCTATCTGCAAGGTAAAAACACTCACAAAATCATATCATAATAACTCCTTCCGCCATCCGGATCGGCAACCTCCGCCACGTGCGCACCTTTCGCTTGTCTTTGTTTCGGTTTTTTGCTATGTAGCCGCCTTCAATTCAAACCGAAGACCGGGCTCAAACGACAGATGGGCGAGTCTTGGAAAAAGCTCACCGTCATGCCGCAGCTTCATTATATTCATTATAATAGGATGAGAACTGCGGCGGAGAACGGAAGAGACAACGAGGTGCCACAAGATGGGTCTAAGAATAATCGTCACCGTCAAGCAGGTACCGGACACCCACAACGTGTCCGGAGATGCCATGAAGGAAGACGGAACCGTCAACCGGGCCGTCCTGCCGACAATCTTCAATCCCGAAGATCTCAACGCCCTGGAAGAGGCACTGCAGATCAAGGAAACCGTGGGAGGTACGGTCACCTGCATCTCGATGGGACCGCCTAACGCCGTGGAAGTATTGAAAGAGTGCCTCTACCGCGGCGCTGATGACGTCATCCTGGTCTCCGACCGGCGCTTTGCCGGGGCTGACACCCTGGCCACCTCCTACGCCCTGAAATGCGCCATCGAAAAGGTCGGGGATTACGATCTCATCCTCTGCGGTCGCCAGGCGATCGACGGAGATACAGCCCAGGTCGGCCCCCAGATCGCCGAGAAACTGGGCCTCAACCAGCTGACCTGCGTCTCTGCGGTGACCGCCATCGACAACGAAAGCATTACCGTGCGACGCTCGGTTGAAGACGGTTACGAGGTTGTCAGAAGCCGTTTCCCGGTTCTGCTGACGATTACCGGCAACGCCAACGAGCCCCGTTCCGCCAACGCCAAGAAGGTCATGACCTACAAGAATATCGGCAAGGAACTGGCCAGCACCTCCTACGATGAAAGTTACCTGAGCACCGACAGCAGCCCGGTTCTGACCTATATCAAGGAATGGAACGTCGAAGCCATCGGAGCCGACCCGCAACAATGCGGTCTTTCCGGTTCGCCGACCAAGGTGAAAAAGATTCAGAGCGTGGTCCTGGCGGCCCGGGAAAGCCGCCAGGTCGCCAACAGCGACGCCGGCATTTCCAGCCTGATACATGAATTGATCGAGGAGAATATCATCGGTTAAAGAGCGGCCTCCAGCCGACCGCCACCGAAACCGCCGACCAGCAAACCGGGAAGCAAGCCCGGAACAGGAGAGAGCAGGGATGGAAAACAGTAAAAATGTCATGGTTTTCATTGAGGCCCGCCATGGCCGCATCGCCGAAGTCAGCCTCGAGCTGATCAGCGCCGCGACCGATCTGGCGAGCGAACTCGGCGGCCGGGTCGAAGCCGTGGCCTGCGGCTGCGGACTGCAGGACGAACTAGCGATCCTCGGCCGATACGGCTGCACCCGGGCCTATTATATCGACGACCCCCGGTTAACCCATTTTTCCTCGGTACCTTACGCCCGCACGGTGATCGAAACCATCCGCCGCCACGATCCCGCGATCGTGCTCTTCGGAGCTACGACCATGGGCCGGGACGTCGCCCCCCGGGTCGCCTCGGCTCTCAAATGCGGACTCACCGCCGACTGCACCGACTTAAAGATCGGCGAGCACACGATCAAAGACAAGACCTACGAAAATATTCTTCTCCAGATCCGCCCGGCCTTCGGCGGCAACATCGTCGCCACCATCGTCTCTCCCGAAAGCCGCCCCAGCATGGCCACGGTCAGGGAAGGGGTCATGAAGATGAAAACCCCGGATCCCGACGGGCAGGTGGAGATCCTCTCCGAGAAGATCGAGTTCAGCGACGACGATTTCCTCAGCGAAATCATCGAAGTCGTCCGCGAGGAGAAACAGGTCAACCTCAAGGGCGCCCAGATCATCGTTTCGGCCGGGATGGGCGCCAGCGATCCCGAGGCCATCGAACTGGCCCGCGAACTGGCCCGAATCCTGGGCGGGGAACTCGGCTGTTCGCGGCCGGTGGTCGACGCCGGCATTCTTGACAAGGATCACCAGGTCGGACAGACCGGGGTTACGGTCCGGCCCAATCTCTACATCGCCTGCGGCATCTCGGGCCAGATCCAGCATCGGGCCGGGATGTCCGAGGCCAAACGGATCATCGCCATCAACAAGGATCCCAAGGCTCCGATCTTCGCCCTGGCCCATTACGGCATCGTCGGCG